>MFGV01000089.1 GCA_001778375.1 Candidatus Firestonebacteria bacterium RIFOXYD2_FULL_39_29 | reverse complement strand
GTGAATATGCCATATTATATCATGTTAGTAATTTAATTGCGACACAGTCTGAATTAGTCATTCTTACAGTATGCAGGCTTCCACATAAGACTACCCGGCAAGACAAAAGCCTATTCCTCATATTGAACATCTTTAAGCAAAGTTTTCGTAACCTTAATCGCCGTATCAAACGAAAAGCCTCTTCTCACTATGTAGCTCGTAAGGCGCCTGGCTATTACCTGTTTTTCTAATTTCCTGTATGAACGAGCGCGCCGCTTTCCAAGATCCAAAGCTTGAGCATATTCGTCGACATCTTTGTAGACGCTTTCAATAGCAGCTTCAATCAGAGGTTTTTCTACGCCTTTTTGCTGAAGCTTCATCCTCACAAGATTCTTCCCGGATTTGAAGAAGTTCATCCTGTCAGAAGCGTAGGCCAAAGCGTAACGCTTGTCATTTATCAACCCGTTTTCTTCAGCTTCTTTTATTACTTTGGAAACAACATTATCTTCATACTCTTTTCTTTTAAGTTTATCGAGCAGCTCTTTTTTGGTACGGCTTTGTTTGGAGATCAACCAGTAAACATAATTTCTAGCGCGTGTTAAAGAGTCCTTCATTTTTTTTCTTTTAATTCCGATATAAAACCGTTTAACGCATCCTGCCAGGAAAGTATCCCAGGGACAATAGCCCGGAGTTTTGAATTATCCAGAGCGGAAAATAACGGGCGTTTAGCCTTTGTTTTCAAAGTCGACGACTTTATCGGGGTTATATCTGCTTTTATTCCTGATAGTTTAGATATTTTCTGAGCCCACTCATACCTTGAACAATATCCGGTATTAACGGCGTTATAAGTCCCGAATTTATGCGTGCGGTATATTCCCTTGATCATCCTGGCAAGTTCAACAGTCCAGGTAGGAGAACCAATCATATCATCAGGAACCGTAACCGGTTCATTGTTCTTTATCTTTGCATAGATCTTACTGACAAAATTATCCCTGTTAATCCCGTAAAGGAGAGCCGTTCTTAAAATATATCTTTCCTTCAGGTTTTTAGCTATAAATATATCCCCTGCAAGTTTTGATTTTCCGTACATTCCGGCAGGGCTCGGGAAATCCGTTTCTTTATATGGAACAGTTGCATTTCCGTCAAAGATATAGTCAGTGCTGATATGCACCATTTTAATCCTGTATTCCTTACAGGCAATTGCCAGATTCTCGGGACCCTTGGCGTTTACAGAGTAGGCAAGGTCCACATCATCTTCACAGCCGTCAACATCGGTGTAAGCAGAGGCATTAATAAGAAGCCCCGGCCTTACTTTATGCAAAAGTTCTTTAACTTCACCGTATTTTGTAATATCCGTGATAAAAGTAGGCCTATCTCCTACAGCTTTTAGGTCAGAGACGATTATCTCATCTCTGTCAAAGACCTTGATTATGTCGCGAGCCAGCATACCGCCCGCGCCAATCAGAAGTATTCTCATCCCAGTTTAAGCCACCACGCTTTATTCTTCAAATACCACTCCACTGTCTTTTTTATCCCTGCTTCAAAAGTATATTCCGGCTTAAAACCCAGCTTTTTCAACTTGCTTGTATCCAGGGCATATCTAAAATCATGACCCAACCGGTCTTTTACATAAGTAATAAGCGTCTTTGGCTTTTCCGTATATTTCAAAATGAGCGAAGTTATCTCCAGATTAGTTTTTTCGTTCCCGCCTCCGATATTATAGATTTCCCCGGCTTTTCCTTTATGCAGGACTATATCAATACCGAGACAATTATCTTCAACATATATCCAGTCCCTAACATTTTTTCCCGTACCGTAAACAGGCAAATTATAATTCATGGACGCATTGGAGATAAAAAGAGGGATAAGTTTTTCCGGATACTGATAAGGTCCATAATTATTTGAACTTCTTGTAATGATAACAGGAAAACCAAACGTCGTAAAATAAGACTTTGCCAGAAGATCTGCTCCGGCTTTGCTAGAAGAATAAGGACTTGAAGGATTAAGATGGTCCGTCTCCGTAAAAGCGCCTTTTAAAGCGCTGCCGTACACTTCATCCGTACTTATCTGTATAAATTTTTTTATATTATTCTTCTTTGCTGTTTCCAGCATGTTATGAACGCCCATAAAATTAGTCCTTACAAAATCTGAAGGCTTGGAAATAGACCTGTCCACATGGGATTCCGCCGCAAAATTTATTACCGCTTCGCAGTTACGCATCGCCTTTGTCGCTGCGAGAGGGTCGCATATATCCCCTTTTATGAACTTATATCTCGGGTTCTTCTCCAGATCCTTCAGATTATCAGGATTCCCCGCATAAGTAAGCTTATCCAGGTTAACAATAGAATAATTTTTATACTTTAACAGCATATAACGTATAAAATTGCTCCCAATAAACCCCGCCCCGCCGGTGACTAAGATCTTCATTGTGCACTCTCCTTTTTTAAATACGATTCCACTGATACAAACTTTAAAAACGTCTAAAAGTCTATAAAAGTCCGTAAACGTCTACAAGCAAAGCTTTTCTCGTTAGGAAAGATATATACATGTAAACTTTCGTTTCCATAACGAGATAACGTCTCACACTAATGTGGTATTATAATATTCGGCGGAGGGTTTCATTCCGCCTTCAATAAATTGTCAATTGTCATTCGTCAATTGTAATTTTCTTTTACCCGTCTTTTCTTGCCCAGTTGTACTTTATTTTTTTTGTATAAGCGGGGAGACGGTACTCGTCCGGCTTTTTGTAATTATATCTTTCCGTCGGACAGTTAATGATGATACATTCATTTTCGCTGACGCATTTAAAACCGTGAAAGACCATTTTTGGTATTTGCAGAAGGATCTGATTGTGTTCCCCGATGAAAAACTCATTTATTTCACCGTTTGTTTTCGAACCTTTTCTGCTGTCAAAAAGTACAACCTTTGCCATGCCCTTTACGCATACAAAGTTATCGTTCTGCAATTTATGATAATGCCACGCCTTTACGGCTCCGGGCATCGTCGTAGTCATATAAACCTGTCCGAACTTCTCAAAAACTTCATCGTCACTACGAAGCATCTCCATCAAACGGCCGCGTTCGTCCGGAATAACTTTAAGTTTTTTTATCTTTACGCCTTCGATCATAATCACTCCTTTGAAAAATAATTGCCCGATACAGACTGAAAGCTGTCCATAAAAGTCTTTAAAAGTCCGTAAAGGTCTATAAGCAAAGCTTTTCTCGTTAGGAAAGATATATACATGTAAACTTTCGTTTCCATAACGAGATAACGTCTCACACTAATGTGGTATTATTAAATTTAAAACTCTTTAATGCAAACCTAGAACCCAGTGCCCAGAGCCTAGCACCTGTTTTTATCCTTTCTTGTTCGCTCCATAAAGAGCAACCGTTTTATTTGTTTCGAACCAGCCTTCGATGGACGAACCGGCATCGGCCCACCAGCCTTCAAGAATACTGTGGCTTAACTGGCCTTTTTTAAGGTACATATTATTTACATCCGTGATCTCAAGCTCCCCTCTTTGTGAAGGTTTTAATTTTCCTATTATCTTAAACACCTCGTTATCAAACATATAAATACCGATTACCGCGTAGTTCGACGGCGGGTTTTTTGGTTTTTCTATTATATTTATAATTTTGCCGTTCTTAAACACCGGCACACCGTAATTCTCCGGATCCGGAACCTCTTTAAGGATTATCTTTGCGCCCTTTTTGCTTTTTTCAAATTCGGATACAGCATCTTTAATGTTACCTCCGATAAGGTTATCTCCGAGCATTACAAGCACTTTTTCGCCTTCCGAAAAATGTTCAGCCAGCGCAAGAGCGTCGGCTATACCGCCCTCACCCTTTTGATAAGCATAATTGATATGTTTTAATCCAAAATCCTTTCCATTCCCGAGCAGCCTTAAAAAATCCCCTGCGTTATTGCCACCAACAATCAGCATTATATCCGTAATTCCCGCATCCACCAGAGTCTGAATAGGATAAAAAATCATCGGTTTATCATAAACCGGCAATAAGTGCTTATTCGTTATCCTTGTAAGCGGAGAAAGACGAGTACCCAGACCACCTGCCAAAATTATTCCTTTCATAAAAAGCCCCCTTTAAAGAAAATTACTATTTACTAGTGACTAATGACTATTTAATGAAGGCGAGAAAACCCTCGCCGTTATTTATTAGACATTTATATAATCAACGCGTGTGTTTTTCCACGCCACCTTAAATAGTCACTAGTCATTAGTACTTAGTCATTATTATTTCTGCATTTCCGTTCTATATTTCTGTGCTTCCTTCGGAACGAACCATTTTTCAAAATTATATTTAATTCCTGCCGGCTCTACAGCAATATTCTGAAATCTCTTATCCACAGCTACAATTGATTCAGGAACATAAATAAAAACATAAGGAAGATCATCGGCAATTATTTCATGTATCTTATTGTAAGCTTTTTTTCGTTTTTCAATTTCATAGGTGGTCCGCCCTTCAATTAAAAGTTTATCAACCTCCGGGTTTTTATAAGACACAAAATTATACTCTTTTTCTCCTGTCTTTGACGAATGAAATATATCATAAATATCAGGATCCGGAGACAGCTGCCAGCCCATAACTATAGCATCATATTTCTTTTTATCAACAAATTCATTAATAAACGAACTCCAGGCTATTATTCTTATGTTAACCTTAACCCCAAGCTTTTTAAGATTTTGCTGGATCATCTGGGTAACCAATTCACGGCCTTTATTACCCTGGTTTGTCATTAACATAAACTCGAATTTTTTACCGTTTTTCTCAAGAATACCGTCTTTATCTGTGTCTTCCCAGCCGGCATCTTTGAGTAATAATTTTGCTTTTTCAGGATTGTACTCCATTTTTTTTACATCTTTATTATAAGCCCAGGACCGGGGTAAAAACGGTCCGGTAGCTTCAACTCCATAACCCAGCAATACTCCGTCAATTATCTCTTTTTTATTTATCCCGTAAGCAATCGCCTTCCTGATATTTTTATCGGCAAACAGCGGGTTCTTCAGATTAAAACCCAGGTAGGTATAATTAAAACCGATATATTTATAGGTGTTATATTTAGAGGTAAAGGCAGGGTCTTTTGTAAGGGTTACATACATATCGGAGGTCAAACCCATAGAGTCAATCCCTCCGGATTTCAATTCCAATAACTGCGTAGCCTGATCAGGAATTATCCGGCACAGGACTTTATCAAGAAAAGGCCTCCCGTCATAATAAGTTTCGTTTGCTTTAAGCCTTATTCTCTCACCTCTGCTCCAATCTTCAAATTTAAAAGGCCCGGTACCTGTCGGCTTTGAATTAAATGCAGCTGTATTAATATCCACCTTCTCCAGGATATGTTTCGGAAGAATTCCCATTCCCCAGTTTTCCAGCGCCGGAGCAAAGGGAACACCATAGGTAATTTGAATAGTAAACTCATCTATAACTTCGAATTTTTTCACAAGTTCAAAACCGCTCTTATACGGACTTTTGGTCTTTGGATCTGTCAGTTTTTGATAAGTAAACTCCACATCAGCCGCAGTAAAAGGAAGGCCGTCCTGCCATCTGATATTTTTTTTCAGATAAAAAGTAATAGTCAAATTATCTTTTGAAACTTTCCAGGTTTCGGCAAGGTCGCCAATAAGCTTCAGTTTTTTATCGTATTTGACCAAACCATTAAAAATTAGTCCATGAATATCACCGGAAGCAGAATCTGTTGAAAGTATCGGATTTAAAATTGAAGCATCCCCGATAGAAGAGTCAACAAATACATCACCATAAGCAGATTTATTATTGGAAGAGAATACACCCCTGTTGTCCTTGAAAGCCTTAATATCATCGATCATTTTCATTGAAAGAAAAAAACCACCGATAATAACAAGAAGAAAAACAATCAAAACAGCAATCGTCCCGTTTTTCACACTTTCACCTTCTTTTGGAAAAGATTCCACATCCGCCAGTTATATTAGGCGGATCTTTAGTAGAGATTCCAAAGCTACTGGATTCCACTGACTAAAGGCCTGAAAAAGATTCTCCGCCCTTGCCACACAGATTACAACAAGGGATTTTCGAGTTTACTTCTTTTTTTCCTGAGTTACAGAGTTTTTAACAGGTAATAATTTAGTTGGAACAACCGTAACCGGATTTTTTTCAGTCTTAACAGTAGCGGATTTAGCCTCAGGCGTAACATTTTTTCCTGCTTTTGCAAGAGCCGTTCTTTCCGGAGTAACAACCCCTGCGGCTCCGGCAGCTTCATTCTGCAGTTCGGCAATTATTTTATTTTGACTGGTTCCCGCAATCTTCGGCAGTTTAGCCAGAACAATAGTAGTGCAAAGTATCAATATTGACACTACTGTGGTTATCCTGACCATTATATTCTTACCTCCGGCAGGACCAAAGAGCGTCTGTGAGGCCCCTCCGCCAAGCATTGAACCCACATCAGACCCCTTTCCTGACTGCAATAGAATCAGGAGTATCAAAAGCAGACACAAAATTACATGAAGAATCGTAAGTACCGTTATCAGTATAGCCATTTACATTTCCCCCGCATTATATTAAATTTACTTTTTCTCAAATTTTACAAGTTTAACAAAAGACTCGGCTTCAAGAGCAGCTCCGCCGACTAAAGCACCGTCAATATCCGGCTCGCTCATTAAAATCGAAACATTATCAGGCTTCACGCTGCCGCCGTACTGTATCCGGACAGCTTCCGCGACAGGTTTATCATAAAGCTTTTCCACCAACCCTCTGATAAATTTATGAACTTCCTGCGCCTGTTCTTTACTCGCTACTTTACCGGTGCCGATAGCCCATACCGGCTCATAAGCAAGCACCATCTTGGAAACTTCCTCTTTGGTAAAACCGGAAAGACATCCTGTTACCTGGGTTTTAATAACTTCATTCCAGATGTTCTTCTCCCTTTCTTCAAGTGTTTCCCCCACGCAAATAATTGGCAGTAATCCTTCCGCCAGTACGGCCTTGACTTTTTTATTTATAAATTCGTTTGTCTCCTTAAAATACTGTCTCCTCTCCGAATGCCCGAGGATCACATAAGTACAGCCCGCTTCTTTAAGCATTGACGGGGAGACCTCTCCGGTAAAAGCGCCTTTTTTTTCAAAGTAGCAATTCTGAGCGCCAATTTTAATATTGCTGCCTTTCAAAAACTGATAAACAGGATACACGGCTAAAAACGGAGGGCAAACTACAACCTCAACATCTGAAACACCTTCAAGTTTAAATCTAAGATCTTTGACCAGCTCCAGCGCCTCCACTACCGTTTTATTCATCTTCCAGTTACCCGCAATAATCGCCTTTCTCATTTCTTGTTTCTCCTTTCAATCTGATTTTTAATCTGTTTTATATGTTCCGGCGCTGTCCCGCAGCACCCGCCGATAATATTCGCACCCGCAGACAGCAAAGCCTCCGTAAAAGAAGCCAGCATCTCCGGAGTTCCGTCATAACTGATCACTCCGTCTTTAAGTTTTGGTAATCCCGCATTCGGTTCCGCAATCAGCGGTTTACCGGTTTTACTTCTCAGAGCCTTAATTACCTCTACCATTTGTTCCACGCCGTTCCCGCAATTAGACCCGAGAATATCAGCGCCTGCGTTCGTAAGTTCCGTTACCATAGTCTCGATATCCACACCCATTACACTTCTTATATCCTTGTTAGCTTGCACATCAAAAGTCATACACGCAATCACGGGCAATTTTGTGTTTTCTTTTACCGCCCTGACAGCCGCCACTGTTTCCTCAACAGCTATCATAGTCTCTATAATTATCAGATCAACTCCGCCCTCTTGCAAGGCCAGCGCCTGTTCTTTAAAAGCTTCATAAGCTTCCTCGATCTTTAAAAATCCGAGAGGTTCGAGAAGAGAACCTGTAGGTCCGATATCCCCGGCGACATAAACATCCCTGCCGGATTTCTTTACCGCAGCTTTCGCATTTGCAGCGCCTGAAATGTTTATCTCCCTGAGCTTTCCTTCCAGATTAAACTTGCTCAGCTTTAAACTGCTCGCTCCGAAAGTATTCGTAATAATAATATCCGCGCCGGCCTCGAGATATTCTTTATGCACAGCTACAAGTTTTTCGGCTTGTGTTAAATTCCAATATTCCGGGCATTCTCCCGCCGATAGACCGTACTTTTGAAGCATGGTACCCATAGCCCCGTCACAAACCAGCACTTTATTTTTTAAAAGTTTGACAATGTCCTGCATTAACTCTCCGCTAAATTTACTTTTTCTTATTCTCTTTATTAAAAAGCTCCGGAAGATGCTGCTCTATCTGAAGCCACATTTCCGACTCAGCGATAGAAGTGGTTCTATCCGCGCCATACTCTGCATCTATCCAGCATTTTATAGATTTAACAGCCGGATGGTCCTTGCCTACTTTTGTACCGCCTTCAAGATGTAATCTTGAATTAATCCAGAAAGCAACACCGGCCAAACCGGATTTATCGGTAATCTCCACATCAATATCCCTCTTTAAGATCTTCCGGGTATCAAAAATATTGTAAATTTCCTCATCTTTCATTATCCCGTCCGCATGAATACCGGCTTTAGTAACATTAAATTTTGAGCCGACAAAAGGTGTATTGCCCGGAATCTTGTAACCGATCTCTTTTTCGAAATAATTGGCAATGTCCGTAATTACCGTAGTGTCCATTCCGTTTTCAGAACCGCGAATCTGCTGGTATTCTATTAGCATTGATTCTATAGGTGTATTTCCGGTACGCTCACCTATCCCGAGTAAAGCTCCATTGGCTGCAGAAATACCGTACAACCAGCCGGTCGAAGCGTTGATCACTCCTTTATAAAAATCATTATGTCCGTGCCATTCAAGCCACTCGCTCGGAACACCTGCAATTTTAGAAAGTCCGTGCGCTATACCTTTTACGCTCCTGGGAAGCGCGACTCCCGGATAAGTAACTCCGTAACCCAAAGTATCGCAAGCCCGGATCTTAACAGGGATCTTTGCATCTCTGGAAAGCTTCATAAGTTCCTGAACAAACGGTACGACAAAACCATAAAAGTCAGCTCTTGTAATATCTTCAAAATGACAGCGCGGTACAATTCCCTGTTCAAGAGCTGCGCTGACTATATCAAGATAACCCTTCATTGCCTGACTGCGTTTCTTTTTTAGTTTCAGGAATATATGATAATCAGAAACAGAAGTTAAAATACCTGTTTCTTTAAGCCCCATCTCTTTAACTAATTTAAAATCTTCTTTAACCGCCCGTATCCAACCTGTAATCTCGGGAAATTTATAACCTTTTTCCATGCATTTCTCAACTGCTTTCCTGTCTTTTTCGGTATAGAGGAAAAACTCCGTCTGGCGGATTATCCCTTTGGGCCCGCTTAATTTGTGCAGCATATCAAAAACATCAACAATTTGCTTTACTGTAAAAGGCGGCATTGACTGCTGACCGTCCCTGAAAGTCGTATCAGTTATCCAGATCTCTTCAGGCGGATTCATAGGAACTACTCTGTGATTAAAAGGTATCTTGGGTATAGAGCCATAAGAGTAAATATCCCTGTATAAATTAGGAACATCAGGATCCTGCAAAGAATACGTAAACTCGTCTTGTTCAAGTGTTTTTGTTAATTTATTATATTTTAGCATGCATAACTCCTCTAAATTCAATACTTAACTGCAAACAGTCAATACTATTGAATAATAAACAAATTTAACGTATTATTGTAACATTTTAAGCGTGTTTTTATCAAGCTCGAAATCTGCCCTGTGCCAATTAAAATCCAAAAGTGGACTGTTTTCAATAGATTTAAAATCGAAAAGTGGACTACGAATAACTTGTAAAATATAGAAACTGATATATTTTGTATTTCGGGCTGATGACACGGATAAGAAAAACGATGGCACAGATAGAATAAACGTATTTAGTTAGATTCTAATATTTCCTTTGAAAATCTAGAGACATTCAAAGTCTTAAATTCCGGGTTTTTTATTGCTGCTTTCAATTAATTATACAGAAAAAAATATAGTTATCAAGGATTTAAAACAGTGTTAATAAAACAATTGAGAAGACTCATTGTTTTATGTTATTATTTTATATTAGCTAATAGTACTGATTTTAAAAGGCTTGTAAAAAGGAGTTCACAATATGTCTCATAATGTAACATTGATCTTGGGGGATGGAATTGGGCCGGAGATCGCAAAGGTTACGCAAAAGGTAATAGATGCAACAGGAGTTAAGATTAACTGGGAGGAAGTCGAAGCGGGTATAGATGTAATGGCGAAAGAAGGAACTCCCCTTCCGGAAAAGACACTTGAATCATGCAGAAAAAATAAAGTGGCGCTTAAGGCACCCGTCACCACACCTGTCGGCACGGGATTTCGCTCTGTCAATGTAGCCCTCCGCCAGCAGCTGGGACTTTATGCCTGCGTTCGTCCGTGCAAAAGTTATCCCGGAGTGCGCTCAAAATACAACAATATAGACCTGGTGATAGTTCGCGAGAACACTGAAGACCTTTATGCCGGTATTGAATTTGAAAAAGGAAAAGCTGAAACACAAAAACTCATCAACACCATTAAAGAACTCGGAGGTAAAAAGATCAAGGATGATTCCGGAATAAGCATCAAGCCTATCTCCGTTTCAGGAACAGAAAAGATCGTCGAATACGCATTTCAATATGCAGTAGCAAATAAAAGAAAGAAAGTTTCAGCCATTCATAAAGCCAACATTATGAAATTTACAGACGGGTTATTCTTGGCAACAGCCAGAGCCATAGCAAAAAAATATCCGCAGATTGAATTTAACGATGTTATCGTAGACAACATGACCATGCAGCTGGTGCAAAAACCGGAGCTTTACGATGTTCTCGTCCTTCCCAATCTTTACGGCGATATACTCTCTGATCTCTGCGCCGGATTGGTCGGCGGGCTTGGAGTAGCACCCGGAGCAAACATCGGCGACAACGGCATGGCTGTATTTGAAGCCACGCACGGAAGCGCGCCAAAGTATAAGGGTTTAAATAAAGTCAACCCTGTTGCTCTCATCCTCTCCGGTATGCTAATGCTTAAACACCTCGGAGAAGTAAAAGCCGCAGAAAGACTTGAAAACGCCGTAATGAAAGTGATCATAACAGGCAAAGATGTGACATACGATATGAAACCGGACAGAAATGATCCGACAGCGGTAGGAACTAAGGAAATGGGAGAAGCGATTATTAAAGAACTTAAAAAGTAAGTACTACTGACTAGTGACTAATGCAGACTGTGTCGCAATTAAATTACTAACATGATATAATATGGCATATTCACTCCAAAGGAGCAAGCCATGTATCGCACTGGTG
>MFGV01000088.1 GCA_001778375.1 Candidatus Firestonebacteria bacterium RIFOXYD2_FULL_39_29 | reverse complement strand
CAAGGTTTGATTACAGGCTGGTCGGCTTTACCTTTGCCTGCACTGGACTTTCACCAGCTTAAACAAATACGCTTCCCTTGGCACACTAGAATTTAATGCTTAATTCTTAGTTATTGTTTAGTTATTAGCGTCTTAATTTTTCTGTTCTTTAAAGTACGCTACCGTTTCTTTGATGCCTTTTTCGAGCTTCATCTTAGGCACCCATTTTAAGACTTTCTTGGCTTCTGCCGCCGATAATATATTTTTTCTGATATCTCCGGCTCGCTCCGGACCATAATTAGGTTTGGATTTAAAACCTGCGGCTCTAGCAATATGCCCGTAAATCTCATTAACATCAGCCCCTCTACCCGTACCTATATTAATGCTGCCGCAGTATCCGCTCTCAAGGGCCAGAAGATTTGCTCTTGCCACGTCCTTGCAATAGACATAATCCCTTATATATTTCCCGTCCCCGTTTATTGTAGGCGTTATACCGGCAAGCATGGCTTTCGAAAAAATTGCCATTACCCCGGCCTCTCCGTGAGGGTCCTGTCTCGGCCCGTAGACATTGGAATAGCGGAGGCAGGTATAATTCAGATTATACTGTTTTTTGTAAAATTTAAAATAATATTCTGCCGTCATCTTTGAAATTCCGTAAGGTGACACCGCTCCGAGAGGAAATTTTTCGGTTACAGGAAATTTAACCGGCTCGCCATAAACCGTACCGCCGGAAGAAGCAAAAACAAATTTTTTAACACCGTTTGTCCTGGCAAACTCTAAAAGATTAAGCGTGCCTATTATATTGTTTTCCGCATCAAAAAGAGGATCCCTCACCGAAGCTGATACGCTCATTTGAGCCGCTTCATGGACGATAAAATACGGTTTCTCTTTTTTAAGTATCTGAAGTATCTCCCCGCTCCTTATGTCCGCTTTGTAGAACCGCGCTTTTTTATTAACATTTCCAACTCTTCCGGAAAAAAGATTATCAATCGCGATCACCTCGTACCCTTTTTCAACAAGTAAATCCCCGATATGAGACCCTATAAACCCCGCCCCGCCGGTAATTACTACTTTCATAATATCTTCCTCCAAAATCATAATATTTACTTCCACTTTATCGCAAAAACACTTGGTTTATATTAGTATACAATAGCTTTTTGCCAAAAAACAAGGATTATCTGTCATCGGAATTTTAGATGATTTTCACAATCAAAAACAAATTTTATGACGTTATGCCAAAGAAAACCCCAATCAGCATGTCCATCAGAGTTTCTGCCGAGATCTCGCCCTTAGCGGATCCGCCAATCTTTTAGGAGGATAAGGTCGGAGAGGTTCATTTTGAATTTTTACTTGATTTAAACTTTTTTTCCTTTTTCCATCCGTAATACACTAAATATCTTCCGTCCGGCAGTATTATTTTTTTCTTGTCTAACTTCTTTGTTTTCATAAGCCCCCAGTAAATTAATCACTAAGATCTAAATTCTAAGCACTAAACAAACTTTAAAACAATAAACCCTGAAATATTAAAAAATCATTGGAACTATATTAAATATCTTCCTTTTTAGTGCTTAGTTATTTATTCTTAGTAATTATTATTTCTCAATCCCGTACTCTTTCATTTTTCTCCAGAGTGTGGAACGGGAAACTCCGAGTTTTTTCGCGGTAATTGTGTGATTGTTATTTGTCTTTTGCAGGGTCTCAGAAATAAGGCGTTTTTCCATGGAGGCTATTGTTTCAAAATCTTCTCCCAGGATATTCCTCTCTTTGAATAATTCTCCTTTTGGAGCTTCTAATAGCGTCGGTTCCGGCATTCCGGAAGGGAGATCTGATTTGGTGATAATACCGTTCTCCGAAAATATTATTGCATGCTTTACTATATTTTCAAGTTCTCTTACATTACCCGGATAATCATAATTTAAAAGGACCGAAAGAACTTCATCAGAAATACGAATAACGTCTTTACTGTAATCTTTATTGTACTTCTCCATAAAATACCTGATAAGTATTTGAATATCTTCCCGTCTCTCGCGAAGCGGCGGGATATGAAGACGTATAACGTTAATACGAAAAAAAAGATCTTCTCTGAATTTTCCCAGACCGATTTCCTTCCATAGATCTTTATTGGTAGCAGCAATTATTCTCACATCAATCTTTTTATATTCATTGTCTCCAAGCCGCCTTACCTCTCCGTTTTCCAGCACATGAAGCATCTTAGACTGAAGCGACAGCGACATATCCCCGATCTCATCCAGGAATATTGAACCTTTATTGGCCTCTTCCATAAGACCTTTTCTGTCGGCAGTAGCCCCGGTATAGGAACCTTTTTTATATCCAAAAAGTTCGCTTTCCAATAAGGCTTCCGGAATGGCAGAGCAATTTATCGAAACAAAAGGACCTTCAACACGTTTGCTAAGCCTATGGATGGCTTCGGCAAATACGCCTTTTCCAACCCCGGTCTCACCGGTCAGAAGTACGGTAGAATCGGTAGGCGCAACTTTTGAGATAAGGTTGTATACTTTTTTTACTGCCGGACTCCGCCCCGCTATGTTCTCCCCTATAAGCATTCTTACTCCGCGCTAATTCTATCTTTTAGTTTTTCAAAAGTTTTTTCGCCTATACCCTTAATATTCTTTAGTTCATTTATGCTCTTAAACTTACCGTTTTTACTTCTGTAATCAATTATTCTTTTTGCAGTAGACTGCCCTATTGAGGGAAGAGTATCAAGTTCCATCTCTTTTGCGGTATTTATATTTACAAGACAATATTTTTCTATTTTAGGATCTATTTTTTCTTCTGCCGCCGCTTTTACGCCATGCGGGGTGTTAACAATAATATAAGCCAAAAGACCGGAGAGAAAAATAATTAAGAATATAATAGAAAATATTTTAGCCATTTAACCGTTATACTTGTTCATTGCGGCTTCGACTGTATTACCGGCAAGCAGAAACTCCACGGCATCAGCCGCCAAAATAAGCGAATTTTGCAAAGTTTCTTTTTCTTCTTTTTTAAATTGGGAAAGTACATAGTCTACAACTGCTTTTGGTTTTTCTTCACCCGAGATACCCAGGCGAATTCGGGTAAAACCCGTATCCGCCAGGCAATCAATAATAGACTGAACACCTTTGTGGCCGCCGCTACTTCCGCCGTGACGGACTCGAAGCTTGCCAAGCGGAAGATCCAGATCATCATAAACCACAACAAGGTCTTTTACGGTACTGTCGAACTTACTAAGCATGCACTTTACCGCATCCCCGCTTTTATTCATGAACGTTTGCGGTTTTGCGTAAGCCGCTTCTTTCTTTTCTGCAAGCAAGGAAAAACACTCCTTCCTAGAAACCCGGAGGCTAAGCCGGTTTGCAAGCTCATCAATTACGAGAAAGCCGGCGTTATGCCGCGTATTTAAGTACTTCTCGCCGGGATTGCCAAGCCCAATTACCAGTTTCATTTTTTAGCGTCTTTTTTCGCTTCGTCTTTCGCTTCAGCTTTTTCCTTGCCTTTACCTTCTTTTTCTTTTTCAACCGCAAGGCGTCTTTCTTCACGTTCTTTCTCTCCGATAACTTCAGGACCGGTCGGAGCATCAGGAGCAACTTCACCGGGTACCGGTTCAACTTCTTCTTTAACTACGCTGATAGTAGCAACTACATCTCTCGGATTATCCAGCACCTGGACACCTTCACCAAGCTTTAAATCTTCCACATGAATTGAATCATTAATATTCAAACCGGAAACTTCAACAACTATCGCTTCAGGAATTCTGTCAGGCAAAGCCTTTATTCGAAGTTGCCTTAACGGCTGCTCCAGTATACCGCCAAGCTTAACACCGGGGGCTTCCCCGGATATTTTTGTCTTCACAAGAACTATAATCGCTTCCTTCATATTAATTTTGTAAAGATCTACATGAATAATCTCGCCTGTTACCGGATGCTTCTGAAGTTCTTTGAACATCACGGCAACATCAGCCTTGCCGTCAATCTTCAAAGTAAGCATTGCGTTACGGCCCTTCGTCGCAATAACTTTTCCTACTTCTTTACTTACAAGGGAGAGAGATACTCCTTCTTCCTTTTTACCGTAAAGTACCGCAGGAATTTCCGCGTTTACTCTTTGACGACGGGCAGCATTTTTACCTTTACTGTCCCTTACTTTTGCTTTTAATTCTACCTGCTCCATATTTCCTCCTACTTTCTATTTTAAAACGATTCCACAGATTGCGAAACTATCGGATTCTCCGCCTTTTGTCGAGGTCTCGCAACAAGCATTGTAGCGGACGAGATCTCACCTCAGGTGGACACTGATATTTACTATAGTTCCAATTTCCCTGGCCGTTTTTATATATCTTTTATGTCTAGCTTACCGCTACCTCTTTTTTTCGTTATCTTGTTAACGGAATAATTTTGTTACAGAGGTCTCGTTATGAATGCTCTTTATAGCCTCTCCCAGAACTCCCGACACCGTTATAACTTTTATTTTTTTAATCTTCTTCGCCTGTTCCGTTAAAGGAATAGTATCCGTTACCATAACTTCTTTTATAACCGAATTCTCTATTTTTTCCAAAGCACTGCCGGAAAATACCGGATGAGTACAGCAGGCATAGATATCCTTTGCCCCATGTTTTTGCAAAAACCTTGCTGCTTCCACCATGGTACCGGCCGTTGATATCATATCATCAGGTATTAAAACATTCTTTCCGGCAACATCCCCTATAAGGGAAAGTGCTTCCACTTTATGAGAATGATGTCTTCTCTTGTCCACGATTGCTATTGAAGTACCAAGCCGTTCGGCAAAACTTCTCGCCATCTTAGATCCGCCCATATCCGAGGCGGCAATAACCAGATTAGGAATTTTTTTCTTCGCAAACTCCCTTGCAAGAACCGGTTCTGCAATCAAATGATCTACCGGTATATCAAAAAAGCCCTGCACCTGTGCTGCGTGTAAATCCATAGCTATAATCCGGGATGCACCGGCACTGGTTAAAAGATTCGCTATCAGTTTTGCGGAAATAGCTACTCTCGGCTGATCTTTTCTATCCTGTCTCGCATAAGCATAATATGGAATTACCACGGTAATTCTTCTGGCCGATGACCGCTTAAAAGCATCTATCATTAAGAATAATTCCACCAGATTTTCATTTGTCGGCATGCAAGTCGGTTGAACAACAAAACAATCAGCGCCTCTCACATTATCGGCGATCTTTACCCAGGTTTCGCCGTCGGGAAATCTTTTTAACTCCATCTTTCCAACCGAAGTGTGCAAGTACTTGCAGATCTTTGTTACCAGTTCGGGATTCGCACTTCCACCGAACACTTTCAGCTTATAGTTTCTTAGAACCAGCATTATGCCCCCTAAGATATTTTTCGGCAGCCTTAAGCCGGACAGGGTCGTCAACACCCATTACTTCCCCCGGATCCTTTGCCAAAGCCGTTCCGATCTTGAATCTTTTTTTTCTTAAGATTTCTATAGCATCCGTCAGGTAATACTCACCTTTCAACTTGTTTTTCTTTATCCTTGACAGTGCATAACACAATTTTTTAGAATCAAAACAATATATACCCGCATTGATCTCTTTTATCTTTTTTTCTTTTATCGAAGCGCTTTTTTCTTCTACTATTCCGGCCGCCCGGCCTTTTCTATCCCTGAGGATCCGTCCGTAGTTAGTCGGGTCCTTCACAAAAGTCGTCACAATGGTCGCGTCGTTCTTCTCTTCTTTATGGGTACTAAGTACCTTTTCCAGGGTTGCCGCTTTCACAAGTGGCGTATCCCCGCAAAGGATCATCACCTCTCCATCATACTTTTCAAAATGATATCTGGCGCTTTTCACCGCGTCCCCGGTCCCGAGCATCTTTTTTTGCACTGCTGTCTTTAACCATTTCGGCAGGACTTTTTTTACCAAAGCCCTTTTGTAGCCTACCACCACCACGGCTTTCTCTAATTCCCGCATAGAGTTAAGCTGGTTTAAAATATGCAAAATCATTGGTTTCCCGCAGACTTTATGCAATACCTTGGGTAGGGCGGACTTCATCCGTTTTCCCATACCGCCGGCAAGAACTACCGCAAACATAGGGAAGTATTTTAGCGGTTTTATGAAGAAAAATCAAGGGAAATTGAGTATACTGTTCTTTTTTAAAACACTATACCATTTTGTATTGAATTTATCATACTTTTGTATAGGGTTTAACCCTTTCTTTGTTGTAAGATAAACACCCATTTGCCCGTAAATTTCCTCTATTTTTAGGCCGTGTTTTCTGCTTATTCTTATGGCTCTTTTAAAGAATTTTATGGCCCTTACTTTACTCCCTGAGTTTCGTTCAAGCTCCCCTGCCTGAAGAAGAATATAAACCAGCCCCCTCTCATCTTTCCATTTTCTAAAGAGCCCACCTGCTTTCTTGTTTAGTTTCCCCGCTTCTGTAAACTTCCCTAGACAAAGAAGAGTATTCGCGTGACCCCAAAGGACATAGGCATAATTTATTTCATCCTTAAATGAAGAATAAAGCCTTTCCGCTTTTTTGTACCGCGCCTCCGACAGCCGGTATTTGCCGAGCATCCGTACCGCGCTCCCCATCCCGCAATTTGAGTACGCCTGCCCGAAAATATCTTTGCATTTTACAAAATATTTATTTGCAACTCTGTAACACGTCAGTGATTTTTTAAACCGTCCCATAATGCGCAGCGTTCCGCCCCGGGCGCAAAGAGCATAGGCAACACTTGACTTGTTACCGGATTTTTTAAACAGAACTAAAGATTTATCAAGATTTTTAATAGCCCCTCTCAAATCACCCGTTATTCTGTTTAATCCGCCTAGGCACCACAAAGCATAAGCAGCACCTTCCGTGTCGTTTATTAATTTGTACATCTCCCGGGCATTTATAAACAGTTTGGAAGACCTTTTGTAATCCATCAGAGCTCTGAACGCCATGCCCGCTCCCATATCAATGTCTGCGCTTTTTGCCACAGGCACTTTATTGTTTTTTATAAACCAATATGCTTTTTTATAAGCCCAAAGTGCCTTCCGGAATTCTCCTATCATCCTGTACATATCACCCAGACCGTAACAGGCATCATACGAAGGATTTTTCTTCGCAGCAAGCACGTAATATTTTGCGGCTTCCTTAAATTTTGACAGGCTTCGAAACTTTTCTGCTTTTTTTAAATATTGTATCATTTTTGGTTTTTTAAAAACTCCCTCACGTCTTTAAGGTTTTTCCTTGCTTCGTTATATTCGGGTTTTATTTCCACCGCTTTTTTAAAATATGCTTCAGACTGCGCTACTCTTTTCATCCGAAGCAGTGTTACCCCTATATTATTATAGACTTCAGGAATACCGGCATTTATATTCTTTACGATATATTCGTAATTTTCAAGAGCTTCTTCATATCTGTTTGCACGCAGCAACAGATTACCGCAACTCATTCTTATTTCAGAGCTGTTTGGATGGAATCTGGCACCGGTAGCGGCCGCATTCACCGCCTCCGTTATCCTGTTCATTTTAGCATAACAATCCATCAGGTTAATAAAATCAGCAGGTACCACAGGATAGAGTTCTACCGAACTTTTAAAACACCCTGCAGCATTTTCATAGTCTTTCTTTTTCATGTAAGCAACACCCATGTTGTGCCTGGTCTCTGCGCTCTTGGGCTCTATCTCAAGAGATTTTTTATATTCAAGTATAGCGTTGTCCGGGTCATTCAATAAAATATAAGCATTTCCCATATTACTGTGCGCATCGGCCTGATAGGGATTTCTCTTAACTACATCCTGCGCGAATTTAAGCATCTTACCTTTGAACTCGGGGCGCATGAAGACAACATTCATATTATTCTGTAAAGTATCCACATCCCTTCCCACCTCAATAGCCCTATCATAAGCCTTGTCCGCTTCAGAAATCATACCCCTGTAATATAACTCCTCACCCTTCATAAAATATATCTGGCTTGCGAGATCAGTTTCGAGATAATCATCCGGCTTAAAATTCTCAAGATTTCTAATATTGAAATCTCGCCATACCTCCTTACGATAAAAAGATCCCTTTTCCTCTCTCGTTATTTTATAAACCAACCCATAGGGTTTATATGCAACACTCTCATTAAAAAAAGCTAAATTCTGAAGGTTATTCCCCAGTACGAAATATACAAATTTTCCGGAAGTCTGAAGAATACGTATTTGTACGTCAGTAAGACGTTGTTCGTGCATTCCTTTATTCATTCGCAAAAAATCCTCGCCATAAATATTTTCAAACACGGAGCCGGTATCATCATAACAAGTTATATCGGGTCTGGCTTTTTCAACAACTTTAAGATATGTAGAAATAAAAGCCGAATGATCTCCTGAGGTAAAAAGAATCGCATCTTTTTCTACAGACTTAAAAGTATTCACCCCGTAATCATAAACAAGAAAGTTTTTACTCCTATCAGTTTTTCTGTAGTTTATCCCAAAAAGCAGAAAAGGCAGGACAACCGGAATTAAATAAAGAAACTTATATTTATTTGATTTTTCAAGCAGAAATGCAAACCCTGCAGCAATCCAAATTGTAGAAATTGCAAGCAGCGGAATAAAAAACACTCTATTCATATAGATAACATGAATCGTTAGATTATTCTCTATTTTATAAAGAAGGGGAAAGAAAAACACAACAAAAGAAAAGAGAAGAAGACAGGCATTTACCTTATTGCTTTTAAAAAGATAAAATATTCCAAATATCGCCATTAGAGAAATGAAATCAAACTGCATTACCACCAGCTTACCATATACAAATACTTTCTTTAAATATACCGCCAAGGTAAGAGGCATTTTCAAATCTCCGTACTGCACGCGGAAAATATGAAAAAGCGCGCTTTCTAGATCCTTCGGGTTCCCCCAGTTAATCGGCGGTTTGCTCGACGCAGAAAAAGGCAGGTACAAATACACCGCTATAGCAGTAACAACCGCTATAATCGAAAAACCTGCCAGGGCTTTTACTCTGTCCTTTTTTGTAAAGAAGAGAAAAAGAAAAGCCATCCCGACAAAAATGAGGGCCGTATGGTGATTAGTCAAAGAAAGCCCTGCAACAAATCCCAGGAGTATGGGTGATGCTTCAATAACAAGAAGATAATAGAGAAGAATAATAAGAAAAGAATTAATCATATAAAGAGATCCTTTTGCAAAAAGCGCCTGTTCCCAAAAAATACCGGAGAAAGCCAGAAGAAGCGCTCCGCAAAAAGCAAGAAAGACTCCCATATTTCCTGAAATCAATTTTTTAATAAGTAGATATAGGACATAAACAGATAAAGCTGCAAAGAAACCTGCAACAAGATTAACCCTAAAAGCAATAGTAGCAATAGATAAATATGAAAACAACTTGCCTAGAAGGCAAAACAAAGGATACCCCGGCGGGTGTGCCACACCCAGAGTGAAGGCGGCAGTGATTAATTCCCCGCTATCCCCGGCAAAAACAGTAGGACAGGTAGTAAAAACATATATGGAAAGAGGCAGGAAAAATGCAAGTACTCCGAGTAACGCAGGTATTTTACTTTTAAATGTTTTCACAAGGATAATTATACAACAAAAATTGATAAGTACAAAGTATTTTGTTATCAGGGGGCAATCTTTTTGCCCCCTGATAACAACAAGGGGACTGACAACGATCTTTCTCGGTGTCTGTCCCCGATCTTAGAAGTATTTTTCCTGGTTAATACCTGGGCTTGATTGTTCTGACATATTTAGAGGGATAGTGCTTTGCGTTCCTTGTCACTATAAATTCATTCAACTTTACCGCTGTAGCGCAAATCAAGCAATCATTCAGCGTTAGTGTAAGATTTTTTGTAACCTTTTTTATATCATAGGCTATTTCTATTATCTCTTTATCCACGGGTATTTCTTTAAAGCAGTCAAGAAGAGCAACTGTTCTATATCTTTCTTCTTTTCTCATGCCAAAATATACTTCGCCTCTGGTTATGGCGCTGATATAATTATTCTTCTTATATTTCAGCAATAATTCTTTCGCCGGTTCCACACCGCGAAGCGCATCAATTATAACATCTGTATCAAATACCTGCATTACCCCTTCCCCGTCCTTCTAACTTTCCTGATATAACTGTCAGTACCGTTCTTTAACTCTTTGTGTTTAGAAGTTTTCCATATTCCAAAAGCCTCATTAACTTTTTCCTCATACTTTACTTCTGCGACATAATTAGAAACAGCCGCCATAGTGAGTTGAGTAAAATTAATCTTCTTTTTTCTCATAACCTCCCTGCTTTTATCCAAAATCTCAACAGGAAACCTCAATGATTTCATGATAGTTTTCATAAAAACCTCCAAACACATCATAACAAAACACAAACAATATGTCAATACAGATACAACTATATTGTATATACAAGTGGGACAGGCACCGAAACACGTTGTCAGCCCCCTCTTTAAAAGTACTTTTTTACTAGCTCTTCCAATTGCGGAGGCCTCAACTCCTCTCTTGAAAGAGAGACGTCTTTGTTTACAGGCGAGTGATCTTCATATACAGGGCGATCGCATTTGTAGATTATTCCTGTTGGGATCTTATCACCCCATTCCAGGGATTTATTAAAAGCGGCGCTTCGGTCAAGAGAGTTATATGCCTGGTCATCGTCCAGATTATACACCCTATCCCGATACCACTGATAAGTGTTAATTTTATTAAAAGTTACACAAGGCTGCAGGATATCAACAAAAGCGAAACCTCTATGAGAAAGTGCTGCGGTCATTATTTTTTTCAGATGTACCGGGTCTCCCGCAAATGCGCGGGCAACGAAGGTGCAATTTAGCGCGATTGCCATAGCGATTGGATGTTCAGGCTCGTTGAAGCTTCCAAAAGGAGTCGTTCCACTCTTCATACCTCTATCGGTAGTCGGAGAAGCCTGGCCTTTTGTAAGAGCATAGATCTGATTATCATGAACAAAATAAGTAATATCAGCATTGCGTCTTATCGCATGGACAAAGTGATTGCCGCCTTCCGCATATGCATCCCCATCTCCGCCGTGTACGATAACTTTCATTTTATGGTTAACAGCTTTAATCCCGAATGCAGCAGGCAAAGCTCTCCCATGCAAACCGTTAAAAAGATTGCATTTCAAGTAATGCGGAAGTTTTGCCGCCTGCCCGATTCCTGAAACCAATATAACCTGCCAGGGCTCGAGACCGAGTTCAACCAGAGACTCTTTAATAGACCCGAGTATCGCATAGTTCCCGCACCCCGGGCACCAGGCAACCGGATCAGTGCTGTCAAAATCTGATTTCACAACCATTATAGCTCCAATAAGAAATTCAGACTGTGTCGCAATTATTTCTAGAAACACCGTTCTTTGACAACTGGAACCAAGAAGCGGTTTTTTAACCGAACTT
>MFGV01000087.1 GCA_001778375.1 Candidatus Firestonebacteria bacterium RIFOXYD2_FULL_39_29 | reverse complement strand
TGCTTCCGGGAGAAGGTGCTGTTGCGGGATTAACGACGGGAACGCCGGGAAAGACGGGAACACCTTCAACAAGAACGGCAGGAACAGCGTTTAATGTGACGGTGAACGCAGTGGATGATTGGTGGAATATAGTTCCGGCAGCAACACAGCCTGAAGTTTTAATAACTACAAGCGATATGAATGATACTGAGCCGGTAGCGGCATTCCTTAGCAGTTCCGTAAGGACGTTTGCAGTCACACTTCAGACTTCGGGTTCCGTGATAATTACGGCCTCGGATACTACTGCAGGCGGAACAAGTTATACGCAGGATATAAGTTCGAGTACGACGGTTAACGTTGGAGCAGCGGTAAAGTTACAGCTTCTGGTTCCTGGTGAGGTAGCAGTAGCCGGAGTTACCACCGGTACCCCCGGCAAGACGGGAACACCTGCAGCGAGAACAACAGGCACGGCGTTTAATGTGACGGTCAACTGCGTGGATGCGAACTGGAATAAAGTAGTTTCTGCGGCCCCGCAGGTGAAAGTATCTACTAGCGACCTTTATGATACGGAACCCGGTGTGCAGTTGTTATCCTCCGGAACAAAGACCTTTAGTGTAACACTGGTGACCGCGGGCACAGCGGTAATAACTGCCGTGGATACAGGCAGTACAGGCTCAAGCTATACGGAAAGTGCAAGCCCGAGTATAACGGTAAATGTTAATACAGCTGTAAAATTGCAGTTGTTAGTTCCGGGAGAAATAGCGTTTGCCGGTATGGCAACCGGTACTCCCGGAAAGACGGGAACTCCTTCTGCGGAGGTCTCCGGAACGGCGTTTACGGTGACTGTAAATTCTGTAGATGCGAACTGGAATAAAGTGACTGCTTCGAATCCGACAGTGAGCATAAATACCTCCGATCTTTATGATGCGGCTCCGGCAACAGCGGCGCTCGCAAGCGGAACCGGAACATTTATTGTGACGCTTCGTACTGCGGGAACAACGACAATAACGGCGGTTGACGCGGGCGGAACTAATTTAACCTCAAATGTAAGCCCGAACATAACGGTGAACGTGGGAGCGGCAGTAAAGTTACAGCTTCTGGTACCTGGAGAAACAGCGATGGCCGGAATGATGACCGGTACCCCGGGAAAGATTGGAACTCCGGATGCGGTCTCAGCGGGCGTTGCGTTTAATGTAACGGTAAACGCGGTTGATGCGCAGTGGAACGTAACAACGGGAACACCGAATGTGACGATAACCTCATCCGACTTGTATGATACAGAACCGGTAGCAGCACCACTTGTTGCAGGAACCAGAACGTTTAGCGTAACATTACAGAAGGCAGGGAATGCATTAATAACAGCGGCTGATACAGCGGCAGGACTTACCGTCTGTGCCAGCCCGAATATAACGGTAAATGTGAACTCGGCAACGAAGTTACAGTTATTACTGCCGGGCGAAGTAGCGTTTGCGGGTATGTTAACCGGCACACCGGGCAAGACAGGAACTCCGAGCGCAAGAGTAGCGGGAACTGCGTTCAATGTGACGGTGAACGCGGTGGATAATTGGTATAATAAAGTTAGTGTAACGCCGACAGTGGAAATAACAACGTCGGATGTGAATGCGCCGGCGGTAGCGCAGGCAACATTGGAAGGCGGAACGAAGACGTATAGTGTGACGTTATATACCGTGGGTACGACAACAATAACAGCGACAAATGTGGACTCACCGTTCTACACGGCTTGCGTAAGCCCTTCAGTAACCGTGGGAGTGGGTGCAGCCGTAAAACTGCAGTTATTACTGCCGGGCGAAGGCGCGGTAGCGGGATTAACAACGGGAACCCCCGGTAAGACGGGGACACCTTCAGCGAGAACTGCGGGAACCGCGTTCAATGTGACGGTGAACTGTGTGGATAACTGGTGGAATATAGCAGCAGGAGCCACGCAGCCTGAAGTACAGATCACGACGAGCGATATATATGATAGCGAACCTGTAGCAGAGGTTCTGGTAGGCGGATTTAAGACATTTGCGGTGACGTTACATACCTCGGGAAGCGTAATAATAACAGCAACGGATACTCAGGGTAATAGCACGAACTATACAGCGGATGTAAGCCCGAGCACGGCGGTGAGCGTTGGAGCGGCGGTAAAGTTACAGCTTCTGTTACCTGGAGAAGGCGCAGTAGCCGGTATGACTACGGGAACTCCGGGTAAGACTGGAACTCCGTCGGTGCAGGTAACAGGCACGGCGTTTAATGTGACGGTCAACTGCGTGGATGCGAACTGGAATAAAGTAACACCGAGTCCGAATGCAAATGTAAAAGTATCAACGAGCGATCTGTATGATATAGACCTTGGAGCACAGCTGCTGGCATCCGGAACGAGGATATTTAGTGTAACACTGGTTACTGCGGGAACTACGGTAATAACTGCTGCAGATCTTGGCGCGGGGAGCTATATAGAAAGCATAAGTCCGAGCATAACAGTAAATGTTAATACAGCGGTAAAGTTACAGTTATTGGTACCGGGGGAAATAGCGTTTGCCGGTATGGCAACCGGTACTCCCGGAAAGACGGGAACTCCTTCTGCGGAGACGGCAGGAACGGCGTTTACGGTGACTGTAAATTCAGTAGATGCGAACTGGAATAAAGTTACCTCTTCAAATCCGACGGTTAGCATTGGCACGTCCGATCTGTATGATACAGCTCCGGCAACAGCGGCGCTCGCAAGCGGAACCGGAACATTTATTGTGACGCTTCGTACTGCGGGAACAACGACAATAACGGCGGTTGACGCGGGCGGAACTAATTTAACATCAAATGTAAGCCCGAACATAACGGTGAACGTGGGAGCGGCGGTAAAGTTACAACTTCTGGTTCCGGGCGAAACAGCATTTGCCGGCATGCTTACGGGAACTCCCGGAAAGACGGGAACTCCGGCTGCGGAAACAGCGGGCGTTGCGTTTAATGTAACGGTAAACGCGGTTGATGCCAACTGGAATAAAGTAACGGCAGCCAATCCGACTGTAAAGATAACTACTTCCGACTTATATGATACAGAACCTGTGGATGCCTTGCTGATAGCGGGTACAAAAACCTTCTCTGTCAGCTTTAATACGGCGGGAACCTCGGTGATAACTGCTTCGGATAATGGGGCTGCTTATACTCAAAATATATCCCCGAATATAACGGTAAATGTGAACTCGGCGACCAAGTTACAGTTATTACTGCCGGGCGAAGTAGCGTTTGCGGGTATGTTAACCGGCACACCGGGCAAGACGGGAACTCCGAGCGCAAGAGTAGCGGGAACTGCGTTCAATGTGACGGTGAACGCGATAGATGATTGGTATAATATAGTTAATGTAGAGCCGACTGTGGCGATCACTACTTCGGATGTTAATGCGGCCGCAATTGCTCAGGCGCCGCTGATTGCCGGGACCAAGACATATAGCGTGACATTACAGACTGTAGGTTCGATAACAATAACAGCGACAAATGTGAACTCACCGTTCTACACGGCTTGCGTGAGCCCGTCCGCGGCAGTGGGCGTTAATAATGCAATAAAACTGCAGTTATTACTGCCGGGTGAAGGTGCGGTAGCGGGTATGACTACCGGCGGTACACCTGGTAAGACCGGTACTCCTTCCGCGCGTACCGCAGGTATCGCGTTTAATGTGACGGTTAATTGCGTGGATGATTGGTGGAATAAAGTAAGCACCGCGAACCCTCAGGTTCTTCTTGCTACTTCTGATCAATTTGTCGCTCCGCCGGCAGCGGCTGTGCTTGTCAACGGGACAGGCACCTTCTCGGTACTTTTACAGACCACTACCAATACTGCGGCGATAACTGCCACGGATTCCGACGGTATAGATCCTGTTTATACGACAAGTACGACAACTTCCAATGTCACCGTTCAGCCGGGTCCTGCAACGAAATTACAGCTCCTGCTTCCGGGCGAAGGTTCTGTGCCGGGTTATTCTTTAGGCAAGACCGGTGCTCCTTCCGCACGTACCGCGGGTACCGCGTTTACTGTGACGGTCAACTGCGTGGATGATAACTGGAATTTAGTTACCAGCGGAGCTAATCCTGAAGTAAAGATAACTACCGGTGACGCTTATGATACTGAACCGGCCAAGTTATTCCTGATCGGCGGTATAAGAACGTTTGTTGTGACTCTGGTTACAGCCGGAACTACTAATCTTACGGCTTCCGATGTTGACGGTGTAGGTGTTTTATATACCGCTAACGAAAGCCCGTCGTTTACTGTTAACGTAGGCTCTGCGGTCAAGCTTCAGATACTTGCGCCGGGAGAAGGTGCCGTTGCCGGACTTGGCACGGGTACTCCGGGTAAGACCGGAACTCCTTCCGCGGCAACAGCGGGCACGGTCTTTACTGTGACGGTTAACTGTGTGGACGCCAATTGGAATAAAGTAACATCGGCTAATCCTACGGTGAAAATTACTACTTCCGATATTTATGATACGGAAACGGGAAATGCCCAGCTCGTACTCGGAACCAAGAACTTCCCGGTTACCTTTAAAACAGCAGTCGCGGCTACCGTGGATGCTTCGGACATAGCCGCAGCTTATACCAATAATACAACGCCGGCCATTGCGGTTAACGCGGGTGCGGCGGTTAAACTTCAATTACTGCTTCCGGGAGAAGGCGCGATTGCCGGTATGACTACGGGAACTCCGGGCAAAACAGGTACACCTGCTCCGCAGGTTACGGGAACGGCGTTCAATGTGACGGTTAATTGTGTGGATGCGCAGTGGAACGTTGTGGCTTCCGCCAATCCGACGGTAAAGATAACCACTTCTGATCTATATGATACTGAACCTGTTGACGCTGTCTTGTCTTCCGGTACAAATACTTACTCGGTCGTTTTACATACTGCCGGAACGGCGGTGATAACCGCTTCAGATAACGGAGCAGCTTATACCCGGTACGTCAGCCCGTCTGTTACGGTTAATACAAATAACGCCGCAAGATTACAGCTCTTATTACCGGGAGAAGTTGCGTTTGCCGGTATGCTCACCGGAACTCCGGGAAAAACCGGAACTCCTGCGGCGCAGAAAGCCGGCGCGGCATTTACGGTTACCGTCAACTGTGTTGATAACTGGTATAATATAGTTTCTACGGCAACTCCTCAGGTTTCCATTGTCACAAGCGACACGTTTGACTCTCCTATTACTCCCGCAGCGCTTGTTGCCGGCTCGGGATTATTCAGCGTGGATTTAAGGACTGCGCTTTTAAATGCGCATACGGTAACTGCGTATGATTCCGACGGTGTTGACCCGGTTTACCTTACTGATGAGAGCCCGGTCTTTACCGCTGCTCCGGCTGATGCGGCTAAATTACAACTTCTGGTTCCGGGTGAAGGAACTGTTCCCGGAAGCACCAACGGCAAAACAGGTAATCCGGCAGTTCAGGTTTCAGGTACGGTCTTCACGGTAACAGTTAACTGTACGGATCCCTACTGGAATCTTGTAGACACCGCTAATCCGCTTGTTACAGTTACGACCGCAGACCCTAATGACGGTGCGATTGCCGCTGCCGGTCTTTCAAGCGGCACAAAGACCTTCGCGGTTAATCTTGTTACCGCCGGTACTTCTCTGATAACCGCTGCCGATACCGATGGGACGGATCCTTTATATGCCGCCAGTGTAACGGGTACGGCAATAACGGTTACCGCGGGTGCGGCTGTAAAATTACAGCTTCTGGTTCCGGGTGAAGGTGCTGTGGCCGGATTGTCTACGGGCACTCCCGGTAAGACGGGTACTCCGAACGCGCAGGTTGCCGGTACGGCGTTTAATGTGACGGTAAATTGTGTGGATGCAAACTGGAATAAGGTATCCTCCGGCGCGAATCCCCAGGTTAAGATTACAACAGGTGATACATATGATGTGGAACCTCCTGCAATATCTTTGAGTGCCGGTATACAGATCTACTCCGTTAAATTTGTTACTGCGGCTACATCCGCGGTTACGGCTTCGGATGTGGATGCCATAGATCCTCTTTACATCGAAAGTGCCAGCTCTAATATCACGGTAACTGCCGGGACGGCGGTAAAGCTTCAGCTTCTGGTACCGGGCGAAGGCGCGGTACCCGGGTTGTCTACCGGAACTCCGGGCAAGACCGGAACACCGGCGGCTCAGATTGCCGGCACGGCGTTTAATATAACGGTAAACTGTGTAGATAGCAACTGGAATAAGGTAACCTCCGGCGCCAATCCGTTGGTTGCGATAACTACTTCGGACTTATATGATATTCCTGAACCGATCCCGGCTTCGCTGGTCTCGGGTACAAGAAGCTACTCCTGCGTTCTCCATACGGCGGGTATGACTGCGCTTACGGCTTCCGATACGGATGGGGCGGATCCGTTATATACCGCAGACTCCTCAACTACTCCTATTACCGTGGGTGCAGGCGCTGCTACCAAACTTATAGCTTTACTTCCGGGTGAAACTGCTCTCGAAGGATCTGACACAGGAAAATCCGGAGTTCAAACCAGCCAGATGGCCGGCGTTGCGTTCCTCGTTACTGTGAATGCCACCGATAATTATTGGAATAAAGTACAAACCGGTACCAATAGAGAAGTGACACTCACAACTTCGGATATGAATGATACTAACCCGTCGCCGGTAACCCTTGCTGCGGGTACTTCGGCAATTTCAGTTGACATGATAACCAGCGATATTCAAACTGTGACCGCTTCCGATACCAGTACCAACGTACCGGCCTATAATACTTATGGAAGTTCCAATGTTACTATAGTTCCTGCCGGTGCAGTAAAACTCCAGCTCTTATTGCCGGGCGAAACAGCGGTTCCCGGTTTACTTACCGGGACTCCGGGTAAGACCGGAACTCCTGCGGCTCAGACGGCCGGCGTAGCACTCACGGTTACCGTCAACTGCGTCGACCCGTACTGGAATATAAATCCTGACGATAGTCCTATTGTAACTGTCTCCACTTCGGATCTGTATGATACCGAACCGCCGGCAAACGGTTTGAACTCGGGAACAAAGACCTTTACCATAGCGTTTAAAACGGCGGCAAATACCGGCACAGTAAGTGTTACGGATACGGATGGACAGGCGCCGTTGTATGTTGCTAATTCCAGCACGAGTGTTACCGTTAATCCCAACTCGGGTACAAAATTACAGCTTCTGGTTCCTGGAGAAACCGCTGTACCCGGCAGTTTAAGCGGCAAGACCTCAACAAGTATTACCGGACAGTCGGCAGGTACTCCGTTTGCCGTTACGGTTAATGCAACCGATGATTATTGGAATAAAGTAAACTCGGCAACCCCGGAAGTTACCGTAACTACTTCTGATTTATATGATGCTGTTATTTTGCCTTCGAATTTGATAAGCGGATCGGGTGTTTATAACGTCACCCCTGCAACAGCAGGGACAATTGTCCTTACTGCCAAAGATACGGATATATCTTTACCGGCCTTTGCTCAGAGCATCTCGCCTTCTATAGCTGTCGGCGCCGGCGCTGCAATTAAATTACTTATGGTTCTTCCGGGCGAAACTCATGTGCCCGGTATAACCGGCGGTAAGACCGGAACTCCGTCTTATCAAACTGCGGGTATTGCGTTCAATGTAACGGTCAGCTGTGTTGACTCAACCTGGAATATTGTTGATAGCACTACTCCGGCGGTTTCTATAACCAGCACGGATACACATCCTGATGTTGTAATGCCGCCACAGCTTAATCTGATAGGCGGGAGCAGAGCTTTCCCGATAACTATGGCAACGGCCGGAATTACCAAAACCCTCACGGCTACCGATATGGCGCCTGCGACCTATCTTCCTTATACTACAGCCGGAATACCTATGTATTCGGGCCAGGTTACGCACTTCCATTTAACCGGAGTTGCGGTTACCACGACCTTAACCGGCAATATTACTCCTTCTGATACTACTATAAATGTAGCCGATACAACGGGCTTTAACGCTTCGGGAGAGATCGGCATTGATAATGAAGTAATCTCATATACCGGTTTGACTGCGACTTCCTTTACCGGCTGTACGAGAGCGGCTTCCTATACACTTGCAGCTACCCATAACTCCGGAGCTTATGTCAGCAGGCCTATAAAAGCCGGCGACTCTGCTACGGTTACCGTAGAAGCGCAGGACAGGTTCCACAACAGATGCGCGGGTGGACCTAATCAATATTTAGGCCAGATCCAGTTTACCTCTACGGATACGCCTGCGTCGGTTCCGGCTCCTTACACCTTTGTAGCTGGAGATGCCGGTATTCGTACTTTCAGTTCTGAGTTTACTCCGAAAACCAGAGGCGTGCAGTCGCTTACGGCAAGAGATATAACTGATGACGGCATAAACGGCACGGAGTCCGGTATTGTTGTAAAGCCGGGAGATGCTTCGAAGTTTGTAGTTTATATTAATGATCTTATTACCAATCAGTCAATTACTGCCGGTTCTTCACCTGCATTAAAAGCCAGGATTACCGATGCGTATAATAATTACGTTGCGATGTCGGGTATAACGGCAAATATCACCGTTACGGATGTTACCGGATCTGCGGGAACCGTCTCAACTAACACTGCGGCGACGGACATCGAAGGCCGGATTGGTTCTTTAGCTGTAATCAATTATTCGATTTCAACGCACGCTCCTGACGTTGCGTCCATTACGGTAACTTCCGGTGCGCCGGCTATCTCGGGAAAATCAGGTTTAATCACTACGACCGGCGGAACTGCGCATCATCTGACTTATACCACCAGCCCGACGTCTATTACCGCCGGTAACTGGTCTTCTATATTTACCGTCAGAAGATATGATATCTATGATAATATCACCCAGTTTGGCAACAAAGTAATTGATCTTACTTCAAATTCCACCGGGGCTAATAAGAAGTTCAGCTTAACCGATCCTGTAGTGGCTCCGACTAATACTATTTCTGTCACTATTTTCACGGGCAACTCTACTGCGAATTTCTGGTATTATGATGAAAAAACATCTTATGAACCTCCTGCAGCTTTTGCCTCCTGGGCTATCTCCTGCGCGGGCGCGGGGCTTACGACTTTGAACGGGGATCTAAGAGTTGATCCTGATATAATTTCCAGACTCGTTATAATTACTCCGAGCAGAACACTTACCGCGGGTACTCCGGGTTCGGCTCCTAATAATATTCTTACGGTTCAGTCCCAGGATAAATTTGGCAATCCGCAGAAAGTGGCAAGCGATGCGATTTGTGCCTTGTCTTCCAACTCCATAGGGGTAAACAGCTTCTCGCTTTCTGATACGGTCTGGGCGGCTACGTCCGTAATTACGATACCTGTCAATGAGAATCAAAAGAACTTCTACTATAAAGACGATAAAGTGGGCGCGGTTCTCTCCCTGGATGCGGCGGTTGTGGATACGACTCTAACGGTTGTAGATACGACCGGCTTTGCCGCTGCTGCGGAAACAGATATTACAAAGAGAACCTTAAAGATAGGCGCCGAAGAAATCACCTATACCTCAAAGACTGCCACTACCTTTACGGGCTGTGAAAGAGGCGCGAACGGGACGACTGCCGAGGCGCATAACATAGGGGATACGGTTTACAGGAATCCTGCGGTGGAAATACAGGTGGACTCAAGCGGCTGGCAGGTTGCAAAACAGACAGTGACAATAATGTCCGCCAACGTCTTCAGGCTGAGTTTTGCGACACCTGCTTACAGTATGACCGCGGGTATGGCATCAACCACGGTAAGCACCGCTATAGATGAATTTGAGACTACGATACCGCTTGTGGATGCGCAGTACTTTGCCGACTCGGGTTTAGTAGTCGTAGGCACAGAAAAGATTAAATACTCCGCGAAATCCGGGAATAGTCTTACCGGGTGTTTAAGAGGCGCTCTTGGTTCTGTCGCCGCTTCGCATGCTATAACTATTCCGGTCAACCAGCCGAAGCGGATGATAGTTCAAAGTCAGGATCAGTACAGCAATCCGGTGCTCATGCTTTCAAATACCAACCTTAATCTGATGAGTGGTTCCCTGGGCGGCTCTTTCTCGATAGACGGTGTAAGCTTCTCGACAACAACTTCTACAATATTTGCGGGTAGTTCCGTCGCGGACTTCTATTATAAGGATACGGTAACGGGTTCGCCGACGGTTACGGTTTCCGAATTCCCGTTCCAGTCCTGGATAGCTGCGTCGCAGCAGCAGACAGTGACCGCTAACAGAATAACGCAGATCAAATTTATTACACCTGCGCAAAAAATAGTGGCGAGCAACGCGCTTGGCGCCGGTACAACAGCTATAACAATTCAGACCCAGGATGCCTACAATAATGCTTCAAATGTGCTCTCTCAGAAGTCAATTGGTCTGGCTTCAACTTCGATTAACGGTAAATTCAGTAAAGACGGAGGTATCTCCTGGACGGCGATAACCGTGGAAATAAATGCAGGTAATAATATTGCTTCTCTAAAATACAGAGATATTTCTGCCGGTGTTTGCACTATTACTGCGGATCCGGCCACGGGCTGGACCACCGGCTCACAACTGGTTACTGTTACAAATAATCTCTGCACCCGCCTGGAAGTTACCCATCCGGGAGCAGGTTCTGTAAGAATCGGTATTCTTGCGACCGTAAAGGCCAGAGATGATTACAACAACCTGTGCGTCGGTGATGTTGATAAGGGTAATTATTATACGGGCGATGTTGCTTTCCTGGCAACAGGTTCCCTGGGCGGCACGCCTGTCTGTACTCCGGCGTCCCATAAGTTTGAGAACTCTGATGCGGGTGTGACGACGTTCCAGGTGACCGACCAGATAGTCGAAGAAGTTGTGCTTTCCGTCGCTGACCTGGCGGTGTCTACTATTAACGGTGTTTCTACGACGCTGACTCTGCAGGGCATGATCGTTACACCTACCTTCCTGCTTTCGGGAGGCGTTCCTCAAGCGACGACCAACCAGCCGGTACTTATGCTTAGTTTACAGACCAATAGCGGGACGACTATATTGAGTGCTCTCCGTATTAACCGTCTGGGCACGGCCACGGACTCTGATATTCTTACCGTTAAGATCTACAGAGATGACGGCGGCGGTTTTGGAAGTAACGGGACTCTTGAACCCGCGCTTGATACTCTTATTGGCGCCAATACATTCTCGAGTGGTGTTACTAACATTGCCTTCAGCAGCTCTGAAGTGATAAATGAAGTACAGGCTATAACCTACTTCATAACGTATGATATAAATTCCACGGCAACGCCGAATACCACTTTTGGTATAGAAATAGACAATCTGGCTAATTTTGCTACTTCAGGCGTGTACGTTGCGGCAAATAACTTCCCGATCATCTCCACCACGCTGTCAGCGGCGCTAACGAGTAATCCGATTACTACGAATATTATAGTAGTGTCAACTGCTAACTTCCCTGTCTCGGGAAGATTGGCCATCGGGAATGAACTCATCCAGTATACAATGAAAAGCGCTACAACTTTCATAGGCATAACAAGAGGGTTGAATAGCACTCCCATTGTGGCGCACAGTCCCGGAGAAAAGGTTTATCCTGCAACGGCGATAGAAAGTAAACCTGCAGAAGTTGTGGTGGTGCCGACCAATCTGGCAACGAACAGACTGGCGGGAGCTATAAGCGCGGGCGCGTCGACGATAACAGTACCTGCCTGCGTGAGTACTACAATTGTCTCGAATGATATAACCGCCGCCGATACCACTATTATTGTAAACAGTGTAAACGGCTTCTATCCGACCCTGCCTGCAAACAGCGGGGCCATGCAGTACGGAATAAAGATAGATAATGAAATAATTACATATACGCTCATACCTAAGATCCTGGATGGTGTTAACTTCTTAAGTTATGATAATAAATTTATGAATTGCACCAGAGGCGCGTATGGATCTACCCCCGCGGCGCATACTGTCGGAGCAAAAGTTGAAAGATATCCTGCAACCGACGGCTGGCCTTCTTCCGGTACTCTTAAAATAGATAATGAGATCATTACTTATAACGGTAAACTGCCTAACAGCAGTTCTCCTTCTTCACCGGCGTCGTTCCTTAATGTAGCAAGAGGCGCGTTGGGTTCTGATGCGGCCGCGCATGCGGATAATACCCCTATTTATCAGTATGTTGAGCAGGGTTCGCCGAATGCAATGCTTATGAAATTTGTTCTTTCGACGGATATGTTCAATGCCACCTGGACTGCGCTTAAAATTGATAATTACGGAACCACCTCTGATGCCGACATCTCCTCTTTAAGGATCTACAGAGATTCTAACGGCTCGGGGGCGCTGGAACCTAACCTTGATCTGATGATCAACAGCGGTCTGGAGGTCTTCTCAACCGATACTAAAAAAGTATATCTTTCTGCTTCGGAAGCTATTTCAATGACGCCGAAAACTTATTTTGTGGCTTATAGTATTGCTTACGGCGCTGCGATAGGAAAAGAGATCTCCGCGTTGTTCTCTATCGGTAATGACTACTTTACCTTAACTCCTCCGAGTAAGATACTGAATGTTAACTTCCCTGTTAATTCCGGGGATTCTCTGGCAGTGCAGAAGAACCCTCTTATACATGCTACCGTTGATACCGTCACCGTGACTCCGGGAAGCGCTGCGCCTGCGACCGTCACCCAGGGTGATTCGGAAGTTGTAATGGCAAGACTGCCTATACATGTGGACAAAAACTCCGCGTACTGGGATAGTCTTAGGATCTATAGAACCGGTTCCGGTATAGATACTGATATCACCGCTATAAAGGTCTATAAATGCCAGACGACGGCAAAAGATTCCGACGGTAATCCCGTGCATACTTCCACAAAACTTGCATCTGCGGCCACCGCAGATGCTTCCGTGCTGACTGTGACTTCTCTTATGGGTCCGGATAACGTCTCCGGAAATACGGATGACTTCCCGGCGGCCGGGTATGTCTATATTGATAATGAAAAGATACAGTACCTGTCAAAGACGGATACAACCCTTATATCATGTAGTAGAGGTGTCGGCGGTACGACTGCTTCCGCCCATGCGTTAAGGTCTGTTGTGACGTCCGATCTGCTCGTCTCCTCGGGTTCTGATACTTTCATAGGCGGAGTTTCCAATATAGTCTTCATGACATCGCAGGAAATATTCACTACGGACTCCTACTACTTCGTGGTCTTTGACTTCAACTACTTTACGATGCTCGGGACACAAAAACAGGGCTTCTCCATACCCGATAAAACTTGCCTTACCCTGCAGGGTGTTGATATAGTATCCAACGTGGCCTTCCCCGGAGTCACTGTTAATATTGCGGAGTATGCTGATACGGTAACCATGACTGGTACGGCGGATGTTCCTCATACGGACTTTGGAGATAACACGGCGATACAGGGCGACCGTAACGTTTCCGTGGAAAAACTTGTAATTACCACAGACAAATCTTCGGCGCCGTTAACTTCGATAAAAGTAGACAAGCTTGGTACCGCGCAGGATTCTGACATCTCCTTTGTAAAACTGGTTAGAGATGACGGTAATGGTATCTTCCAGATAGGTGACGGTTATACGCCTTCGAATAATAATAATACGTCTCTTACGGCGCAAATAACTGTTTTGGATATGACTATACCTGTTGTTTCTACTGCCGGGTACCCTGACAACGGCACTATTAAGATAGATAATGAACTTATAACTTATGCGGCCAAGACAGCTAACTCCTTTGTAGTTACCGGCGGAGGAATTAGAGGGGCTAACGGAACTATGCCGGTACTCCATTACAGCGGGGCGGTCGTTAGGAGCTCTAACTCGGATGTCCTGATCAGCCGCGGCACGACCCTGACTGCGGATATCACCGCAGATGATAATACGCTCCCGGTGGTTTCAACAGCTAACTTTAATGGTACCGGTACCCTGAAGATCGAGGATGAAATCATAACGTATACCGCGAAAGACGCAACCAGTTTCAAGAGCGTCACCAGAGGTGGCAACAAAAAGGCGCATAATACCGGTAAATTTATCACTGACAGCTACTTTATTGCGGGTACTACTACAATGACTATCCCGTCGCCTGAAATTATTATACCCGGAATACAGCGTTACTATGTGGTACTCGGGATTAGCGATACTTCCATACCCGAACGTACAGTCGGTGTAAGAATTGCGGATAACTCCTACTTTAATGTAAGTACGCCGAATACAAAAGCGTCTGTTTCTACAATTGCTTCCAACATCTCGACCATAAAGCCGACTCCCAGAGTTCTAAACGTGGTCGGTAATGATTGGACTGCGTCGACCACCTTGTTAGGTGATATCAGTACCTCTGCAACTACTCTTACGCTGGCATCTACCCTGTCTTTACCTGAAGCCGGAGTGGGCCAGGCCTTTTATGCTATAGAGATAGGTGCAGAGATAATGACTTTCACCGGAAAAGGCTCAAATAATACTATAACAGGAGTTACCAGAGGCGCGTTCGGCTCCACGGCGGTAATGCATTTCAATGGCGCGCAGGTGATCAGGCACCTCTTCCAGGGCGACAAAAATGTTGTAATGGGTAAACTTAATATTACCGTGGACGGTTTCCAGGCGGATTGGGCCGGTGCCGATATAGTGCTCAGCGGTAATACGGATGATAAAGACATCGCTCTTGTTAAAATCTATAGGGATGATAACGGTCTGCCGGGCTTCTCTGGTGCGAACGGTGTGTTTGATGTTGCGGTGGATACTCTGATTGCCTCCGGCACCATGATTGGTAAGCAATGTTCCATGACGTTTGCCATACCTGAAACGGTTTACTTTACGAATACTCAGGAATACTTTATCGTCTATGATATAGCAGACGGCGCGACTCCGGGAGATACCGTCGGCATGCAGCTTCCGACCGAGGGTGCCGTACATGTTCTGGGTACCAATACCGTGAATGCAGCCACCTTCCCGATAGTAACAAGCACGCCGGCGCTTTACGCCACGATTGATACTTTAACCGTGAATAAAGTTAATAAAGCTTGGCCTTTGATAAAGCAAGGTCAGGGCAGCCAGCCGTACGCGTATAATGGTTCACTTAAGAACCCTGCGCCGATGCTCCGTCTTGATATGAAAACTGATGCCCATAATGTCATAATAAATAAGATCAGAGTTAACAGGTACAGCAGCGGGGCCAACGGCGGTTCGGATTCCGATATTGCTTCGGTCCGTATCTACTACGACGGTAATAATAGCGGCGACTTTGATCCTTACTTCTGCAGGATACAGAGTTCCGGTGTTGTTCTCCCGGATGCTGTCGAAATACCGGTTGATACCGTTGCAGGATTCCCTGACTCCGGAACTATCTGGATAGAAGGAACTGACGCCATAGAAGCTATTACTTACACCGGACGTGTTCTTGAAACCTCCACCACTGCGGGTAAGTTCACGGGCTGTACCAGACATGCTCTCGGTACACTTGCCGCTTCTTATACCAGCGGCGTCAATGTCCGCATAGACCCGCTTGTTTCCTTTGAAACAGAGTCCTTTATAGGCGGAGTGAAAGACCTTAGCTTGAAGTACCCGCAGAACATCGCGACAACAACTAAATCCTACTTTGTCGTTTACACTATGGCAAATCTTGCTTCCGTGGGTAAGACAATTGCAGTGTCTTTGGCAAGTACTAATGCTACTATCTGCGATGCTATTACTCTCGCCGGTACTGCGGATAAAGTGGCTTTGACCAACTTCCCGCTTCGGTCTACCGACTCTACCATTCAAGAGTATGGTGACACGGTTACTATAAGCGAGATAGGTGATGACGGCTTTATAAAGGATGCAACATCCACAAATAACTCTTACAGGTATCCGCTCAGCCCTCTCCAGGGTCAGAACGTTGCGGTTATGAAGATCAGGCTCGTCACCGATATAGCAGATGCGCTCTGGACCAAGCTCTCGCTTCAAAGAATAGGTACCAGCTTAGACAGCGATATCTCCGCGGTAAAGATCTACAGGGATACAGGGAATGGTGAGTTCTCTGAAGTTGATGACGTTCTGGTCTCTAATATCGCAGCACTTTCTGCGCCGGTGCTTGCCGTGAATGCGACTACTATCAGTGTCAATCCTACGGTCGGTTTCTCTTCTACCGGCAAAATCAAGATAGATAAAGAGATTATATCCTATACATCTCTGGTAGTTAATGGCAGCGGAAAGATAATCGGCTTTGTTGTTCCGGCAAGAAGTAACCCCGTGTATCACAGTATCGGCACAGTGGTCACAGACGGTTTCTTCGGCTCGGATAGTCCGAATCAGGCTGCGGTCTCTCTTGCGGGCCAGCCGCAGGTTATTACTACTCAGGCGCAATACTTCTTTATTGTCTGCCAGGTAGATACCGGCGCTACGCCTAATGCAAATTTAGGTATACAGCTGGCATCAACGGGTAATTTTGAAATGTCCTTCGGTAATAATCCTTCCGGCGGGCCGTTCCCTATGGCAACAATCCAGACCGTTACTATAGCGGAAGTGAAGAATAACCTTACTTACAAGTTCGTGGGCCCTCTGGGCGCCAAGCAGAACCAGACGGATATTCCGGTTGAGAAGTTTACCATTTCTACCAATAATCCGATTGCTACTGCCGTCTTCACGGGCATGCGGCTTCAGGTTCTGGGCTCCGCGCAGTCCGATCCGAGCGCTATTACAATTATAAAGATATATAAAGAAAGAAATGCAAATGATAACTTTGACCTTGCGGATGATTCACCGGCTATCGGTTCGGTTAATTATATTCCCGTAGGAACTCCGGGAGGATCGGACTTTAACGAAGGCTCTGCATTAATTTCTTTCAATACACCGGAAACAATTACAAATGTCGGGACCACCTTCTATATTGTGATTGATATCGGTGATTTCCCTGCGGCGGTACCGGGAACTAATGTTCAGATTAAATTTGAAGTCACCGGGGATCAGGGTCATTCTACATTCTTAATGATCACGCCGGCTAATTTTGCATCACCGGCTATAGGGACTAATATATTATCCTCGGTCATAGACATAAGGGATAAAAAGACGCCTCAGAATCCGGTACTTACCTTCCCGGACTGGATTGATACTACCGCCTTGATAAGCGGCAGCGTGGCGTTTAACGCGGGAGATGAGGTTACTGAAGTTGAGTATACCATTAGCACGGCTGAGGTCACACCTGCGGCTGCGGCCGGATTGTCCTGGTATTCTGTCGGCAAGGCAACAAACCTGCAGGTGGTTGATCTTAATTTGGATCCTGATAAGACCTACTATGTAGGTGTAAGGACTATTAATAAAGTTGGAACAACCAGTTATGTTTCGGATCCGACGAGTAAAGCTATAAAGATTGACTTAACGGCGCCGAGTGACCCGACAAGCGTGCAGACTACCGCTGAAATAGCAAAGAGTAATGTGGCGACTCCGTCCTATACTCTGGTATGGAATCTTGCGCGGGACCTGGAATCAGGAGTTGTGGATTATCAGGTACAGGAGAGAGCGGATACGATGCCGGCATGGTCGGATGTAAAGGCTACGATAAATGTTGAAAACACAAAAGGAAAGACAGCTATTAACAATAAATCACGCGGTCATATTTACTACTATAAAGTAAGAGCGAGGAATGCCGCAGGTTCATGGGGTCCCTGGTCCAAAGAGTCAAAAGGCGTGGCTATTGACGAACTGCCTAAGGAAGTTATAAGTATGGTCAGTAACTATCCTAACCCGTTTGACAGCAGGACGGGAAAGACTGTAATTACATACCTTCTTAACCAGGATGCTGATACCACAATTACCATATATGACCTTCTCGGACATCTGGTTCGAACTATTGAATGTACCAAAGGTACTGAGGGCGGACAGGTCTTCAGGAACAATGTTGAATGGGACGGCAAGAATGATATAGGCGATGAAGTAGCAAAAGGCGGCTACATCTGCAGAATCATGGTAAGATCCAGCGAAGGCGTCAAGCAGGTAATAAGAAAAATAGGCGTATTGCATTAAGCAAGAGAAGGAAATGAAGTAAGTGAAGTAAGGGAAGTAGAAGAAGTAAGAAAAGGAAAAGAAGAAAGAGAAGTAATGGAAGTAGGAAGAGGTTGAGCAAAGTCTAGGTAGAGAACCATAAACCTTTGCGAAATCCACCTAGGTGGAACTGTCCCTACTTTGGGACTGTACCCTCTCTACCCTTGTAAGGTGGATAAAGTAGCAGAAGGATGATATAATAACTGGAGATTGATATGAAAACAGCTGAAAGAACTGACATAAGTTTAGAAAAGCCGGCAGTCAGCCGAAAAATAATGTTACCTAATTTTTCTGCTGTTCGTGCTGCTTTTTCTTCTTCTACTTCTCTTTCTTTCTTTGCTTCCCTTACTTCCCGTGCTTTTCTTGCCTCCTTCGCTTTCCTTGCTGTACTTGCTGTCCCTGCTGTATTTGCTTCGACAGGCAAGGGTGGTCAGCCGGGGGCTTTCCTCTCCTGGGGTGCGGGTGCGAGATCCCTGGGTATGGGCAAAGCTTTTGTCTCGGTTACTGATGATGCGACTGCTACTCTTTGGAATCCCGGAGCGCTTGCTCTTGTTGACCAGAAAGAAATTACGGCTTTGCATGCTATTCTCTGGGCGGATACCAGTTATGACTTTTTAAGCTATGTCCATCCGACATTGGACTATGGTACCTTTGGTCTTTCCGTTTTATTTCTGAATTCCAGCGGCTTTGAAGGCCGGTCTTCGGATAATATCCTTACACAGGACTTCTCGGATAGTCAATTTGCCGCAGGTCTTTCCTACGGGACAAATATTGTTTCTACCTTTGCCATTTCTCTCGGCGGCAATATTAAATATTACAGCCATAATACCGCGGGGAGTAACAATGGAAATATTATTCTGGATTTTGGTTTCTTGAGCAACCCGTTTGAGAATTTCAAAGCGGCTCTTAATATTCAAAATCTTGTCAGCATGAAAATAGGTGAAGATACTCAGGATGTTTTGCCTATTCTCGGACGGTTTGGTATCTCCCACCGGCTTATAAGCGGTCAGCTCTTAATCGCCGCCGACCTGGACAGTCAGATTAACTGGTACCTGGGCATGGAATACAAACTTTTTAGTCCGAGTCTGGGAAAGCCCTTCCAGATAGCGGTACGGCTTGGGATTAATTACGAAGAGTTTACCGTGGGTTTTGGTGCTTCTTATAAGGAATACTCTCTGGATTATGCGTTTTCTACTCATGAGCTTGGCGGGTCTCACCGCTTTTCCGCTGCAGCAAGATTTGGCGACTCAATATCTCTGGCAAGAAATGAGAGAATGAAATCCGAAGACCTTGCAAGGACCGAAGAGAGTAACAGCGCCTATAAACGCGCGGTTGAGGACTATAAGACAGGTACCTATACCGCGGCTCTTGAAAAAGTTACTAAATCTCTTGAATTAAAACCGGAAAATACCGATTCCCAGAGCTTGCAGAAAAAGTTAAAAACTGTCGTACCGATGGTTCCAAAAGAGACAGGGGATACGAGGGAGTCGGAACTGATCAGAAAAGGTATTAATTACTATGTGGACGGTGATGTTCAGAGCTCTTTGGATATACTTAACTATGTGCTTTACGTACAGCCGGAGAATGATAAAATTAAAAAGCTGTACAAGAGTATCGGGGAGGAAGTGGGTCTTGCCGTTACTGTCAGTTCCGAAAGCGGGGTTGATATAGTAAAGGAAAAACTTCTGAAAGCTCTCGGACTCTTCTATGAAGGTAAATTTACGGATGTTATAAAACTCTGCAATGAAGTATTGCGTATGGAACCGGCAAATACCACGGCTCTTGAAAGAATGGGCTCTTCCTATTATAAACTGGGACAGAAATTGGATGCTCTGAAAGTTTGGGAAAAAGCCTATATGCTGAATCCCGACAACAAAGTCCTTTTAAAGTTCGTGGACAAGATTAAAAAAGAGCTGCAGGACGCGCAGGATAAAAACGCAAAGCCGGAGGCTCCGAAATGAAAAAAATAATACGGAGTTTAACTTTAATGTGCCTGTTCTTCTCTTTGGGTGTTGTTTATTCGGAAGAGTTAACCGTAAAGGCGCTCGGGGAGGAGTTTTTCCCTAAGGAAAAAATAATTACCTGTGATTCCTGTCTGACAAAAAACTCCAGTTTTAACAGATATTGTGTCAACTGCGGGACCGCCTTAAATCAGGAAGATATAAGCGCGTATTTTATGATTAAAGCGGGGAGTTTTATCCCCGGAGATTCTGCGATGCGGGATGCCTTCGGGACTCCTCTTTCCGTAGGCTTTGCCGTAAATCTGGAAAAAAGATCTATAGGCCTTCGTTTGGATGTAGAAACAATCTGGATGGAGCGGCTCGTTCCTGTGACCTCTTCGGAAACTACAACTTCTGCACCCGGGGATGGGGAGTGGATGAATGCTTTTACCAGATACCTTTTCACCCCTGTGACTCTTTCCCTGTATATCACCGAAAATATTCAAAACTGGAAGGGTTACTTTGGCATTGGCGCCGGACTTTGCATGGTAAGAAAAGAAACCAGAGGAAGCTACTACGTTTTGTCTGAGCTGAAATGGGGCTATGCAAATGACATTTCAAACGACAACCTTCCCGTCTACCAGATTTTCGCGGGTGTTGTAAAAAATAACAAGATAGGTCTTGACCTGAAATACACCTTCATCCCTTCTTATAGCCGGTACCCGTATCCCTACATAGGCGGTCTCTCCACCACAGTAAGCCTGCTTTTCTAAATTAGGGACAGCGACCAATAAAAAGAGATTGCAACGTTTTTGCGTTAGTAACGTATAGCGTTAACCCAAGTTCCGCTGAATTAGGCATATTTAGACTCATTTCCCTTATTTAAAGCCTTTTTTTATTAAAGGTCTGTACCACATTTCAATTTCAAATCGATTGAGAGTTTTTCAGGAATTCGGATTTTCAAAGCATTTAATAATAATCGTTCTTCCTCATCCGGTCGAAATACTCTACGCAATCGTAGTCTATATCTTTCTACTAAAGACCAGTAAACATGATCCTTGCCGTCTTTATTATGATTTTGTTTTTTTAAAAACATATTATGAGTATTTTCTAATACCCGCGCCAATATGTCAATATACTAGGTCTGTACCACACGCTATTTTAAAACTTTTTATGACAAAAATGCTGCTTTTATATGAACTAAATATTTTTAAAATCGCACTTTTAACATAATTCAGCGGAACTTGGGTTAACCTTTAATTGCAGGGATTGGTCCACCTTCGGTAAAATCTGACACGCCTTTCCGATGTTTTAGCTGTATATTGTAATGCTTTAGTTATGGGTTTACGGAAACCTTAAGATACTGTGAAAAATGTCTTAGTTCCTGTGGTAGTTGCAAGTTAAAAACATGTGACAACCAAAGCACTGCACATAACTGATGCATTTCTGCATGTTTCTATTTTACGTTGTTTTACTATCATTCTTTTGTTATAATAGCAATGTACTAAATTAGTACTAAATTAGGGACAGCGACCAATTAAAAACGTTTTTATCCTGTCGCTAGAGGCTATTCTATTTACTAAGATTAGCAAAAGTTGACTATAAAGAAAAAGTGTCCTATAATTACTTAAAAGAGGTGAGTTTATGAAGGTTTTAGATTTTAAGGTTATATTAGAAGCCGAAACAGACGGTGGATATGTTGTTGTTTGTCCTGCAATTCCGGGATGTTATAGTCAGGGTGACACCTTGGAAGAAGCTATGAGGAATATAAAAGAGGCAATAGATCTTTGCATTGAAGACATGAAGAAGCACAATGAAAAATTACCTGATACTTCAAGAGAATTTGTAGGCAGTGTCTTAGTCAAAGTATGAGTAAATTACCGGTCGTTTCAGGAAAAGAGACAATCAAAGCCCTCCAAAAAATAGGTTATCAAACGGTGAGGCAAAAAGGAAGCCATGTTCGCCTTCGTGATGATACAAACCCAACTCATATTCCAATCACAGTTCCATTACATAAAGAAATAAAGCATGGTTTATTAAGGAGAATAATAAAAGATTCAACTCTTTCTGTTGAGCAATTCGTGGAGTTATTGTAAAAAATATTATTTAACAAGGTTCATTAATGATCATGAAACTAAAAAAGCTTTTATCCGTAATTGTCTTTCTCCTTTGCCTGTTTTTTTATCTTTCGGCAGTCTTTCCTTCCGTATCAGGAGGGGATTCAGGGGAGATAATAACTGCGGCCTACGTAATGGGAATTCCTCACCCGCCCGGGTATCCTCTTTATACTTTGCTGGGAAAACTATTTACATTCCTGCCGCTTTCAAATATTGCTTTTAGGGTTAATTTGCTTGCGGTCTTCTTCGGCGCCCTGGCTTCCCTGATGCTTTATCGGTTAACGGTTTGTGCTCTTAAACAGATATTTTCCACCGGAAGGGAGTTGAATCTGCATCTCCCGTCATTCTTAGTTTCTACTGTTTTTGCGTTTGGCGGGATTTTCTTTGAGCAGGTAATTAATGCGAAGGGCGGTATCTATACCCTTAATGCTTTCCTGATGTTTTCAATAATAGTATCTGTCTTGAAATGGTCGGAAAATACCAAAAATTCCGGCAGTATCTTTCTGTCTTCGTTTTTGCTGGGGCTTGGATTTGCGAATCATCAGACAATAATGCTTATTCTGCCGTCACTGCTTCTTTATTTGTTTATGACGGAAAGAAGTATATTCTCGGGTAATAATATTTTTAAAGCTTCTTTACTCTTTGTTCTTGGCGCAGCCTTTTATTTATATCTTCCGGTAAGATCCATTTCAAATCCTCCTCTTGACTGGGGGAATCCGGAAAATCTCTCTAACTTTATAGCGCATGTTACAAGAAAGGGGTATGGAAAACTCGCAAAAAATATCTTTTCTTTGGAGTTGGTTTTTAGACAAAATTTTGAATTCTTTAAATATCTTGTTTCTCAGATTACCCCGGTTTTTGCCGCTCTTGGACTGTTCGGGATTTATCAGGCGTTTAAGTCGGATAAAAAAATATTCTGGAGTTTCTTTTCTCTGTTTCTGATACTGGGGCCGGGTTTTATATTTATTATTAATCCTGAGCCTTCCTCTGACGACTGGCCTTTTATAAAGATATTTACTCTGCCTGCGCTGTCAGTTTTTCTTGTTTTTTCGGCGGCCGGTATCCTGAAATTAATTGCTTTATTTAAAGATAAAAGATATTTATCCGGCCCGGCAGTTCTTATCCTTTTTGTGCTTCTCGGCTTTAATGTTTATACTGTTTTTACAAAAAATAACCATGGAGATGATAAAATAACGGCTGAATACGGACGGAATATATTAAAAACAATGGATAAAGACGGGATATTGTTTGCGAGTGATGATAATATTATGTTTCCCCTTGTTTATTTTACCATGGTTGAAAAACTCCGCCCTGATATTAAAGTATATGATGATTACGGCTGGATCTTTGAACATATTTACGGCGACAGTTTTGTCTATTTATCAGAAAAAGAGCAGAACCAAAAACGCGTGGAATTTTACAAGAAAACTGTTTTTGGGTCGGGCCGGCCTGTGTATTTTACACCCGGCAGCCGTGTTCAGACTGTTGACAGGGTACAGACGCTATCCTTCGGGCTTTTAAAGGCAGCCTCGAAAGGCAGCATCTCTTTGGGCGCGGAAAAACATGAGAACCTTTGGAATTCCTATGAGAAAGGATCAATATATAAAAGTAATAATTATGCCGATGTGTATTCAAGGCACCTGGCAGCTTCCTATATGCTGCAATACGGTGATTTCCTGATAAAAAAAGGGGAGGTCAAGAAAGGGTTGGAACAGTATGGCTTATCAGACTCTATTGGTTATGATGATGCCTGGATAAAAAACACCCTTTGCTTTTCCTATGATAAGGTTGGAGCAAAAGAAGAGGCAATAAAATGCGGATTGGAAGCCGTAAAACTGGACAAAAAAAGTTCTGAAGCAAATAATAACCTGGCTCTAGCTTTATCTCATGCGGGAAGGAAAGAGGAAGCCGCAAAATACTACCGGGAAGCTTCAAAAGCAAATCCCGGCTTTTCAGTTTCCGACTATAACACAGCCTTAATGTATTTTACGGAAGGAAAAACTGCTTTAGCCCTGGAGTATGCCAATAAGGCGATCTCAATTTCCCCTGATTATTATCAGGCTTATATTATAAAAGGCAGTGTTTACTATGGGGATAAGAATTACGGGGAAGCTCTTCTGGCTCTTAAAAAAGCTAAAGAGTTAAATCCGTCATCTCCGGAGGCAAGATATAATCTGGGTGCGGTTTACCTTGAACTTGGTAAAAATAAAGAAGCAAAAGAAGAGCTGACGGAATATTTAACCCTCTCCCCGTCTGCCGCCAACGCCTCTCAAGTAAAATCAGTCCTAAAATCCCTGCGCTAGTAACGTGTAACGTTCCGGCGTGCTAACATATTGTTAATGACATTCTCATATAAATATTGTAGAATATATTAGAATACAATAGAATACGTCTGCGTGGAGGCTGAATATGTCAAAAGTAATAACTTTGAGGTTGTCGGAAGAAGAATATAAACTGATACATAAAAAAGCTGATATAGAGTTCAGGCCTATATCAAATTATATTACTTCCGTTGTGCTTAGGAATATTGAAGAATCTTCAAATGTTGATGCTGTCGAAATGGCTCAGATAAATAATGATCCAATACTGCAAAAAAAATTGAAAGCCGGCTATAAAGATGCAAAGTCCATGAAGGGAAAGTACGTTGGCTTGCCCTGCCCCCGAGCAAAGTGAGTGGTACAGTGTGTGATTACAAAATATTTGAAACCAATCAATTCCTGAAAGATCTGGATAATGATGTTAGCGGAATGAGCGGTAAAATCAGGGATAAGCTTTTAAATTACGTCTATCCACAGTTGAGGAATAACCCTTTCTTCGGGAAAAACATTAAAAAACTTGTAAACTATCATCCTGAAACTTGGCGTTACAGAATCGGAAATAACAGATATTTTTACATTATTGATCAAAAAAAGAGGTTGGTTATTATGATCTCCTTCGACCAAAGAAAAGACGCCTATTGACCAGGTAGGAACATGTTGCGGGTTGAGCAAAGTCTAAATATCAAACCATAATCCTTTGCATAATCCACCTAGGCGGATTACTGGTTTTATCTCGTATTTTCAACGGATGTTGACAAATATACATCCATTCTCTCGAAAAAGTTTTGAATCTATTAGTGTGATATGATTTATTTAAAGAAATGTATAGCTTTTTCTGTCTCTGACTTCTTTCCTCAGCCATTCCGCTTCTTGCCGCACCTCCAAGCCTCAATCTTTTCCGCTTTTGCCGAGCCTCTGCGCCTCCAAGCATCCGCGCCTCATCTCTTATTGTATCTCTTCGCCTTCTGCATTCCTATCCGTCTCTGTTTATGCTTCCTTTCAATGCTGCTTATTCCGTCATCAATCGAGAGGGCAATAAATCCGCCTTCTTTCATTTTGTTTATATGGCTTTTCAGCATCCTGACTTTATCTCTTATCGCGGCGGCTTTTTCGAATTCCATCTTTGAGGCGTAGGCGTGCATCTCTTTTTCCATATCGGAAATAAGTTTTGGAAATTCGTCCGAGCTGACATATTTTCCTTCACCTTCTGCTGCAATGGGGACGGTATAATAATCGGCTTCGTAAATACTCTCAAGGATATTCCTGATCTCTTTTTTTATTGTTGCCGGGGTTATTCCGTGTTTTTTGTTGTACTCTGCCTGTATTGCTCTCCTGCGGTTTGTTTCGTCTATGGCAAATTTTATGGATTTTGTCATCTTATCGGCGTACATTATTACACGTCCTTCAACATTGCGCGCGGCCCTGCCGATGGTTTGCACGAGGGATGTTTTTGAACGGAGGAATCCCTCCTTATCTGCGTCAAGTATTGCTACCATCATTACTTCCGGAAGGTCCAGGCCCTCTCTAAGGAGATTAATTCCGATAAGTACATCAAACTCACCGCGCCTTAAACCCTGCAGGATCTTTACCCGTTCAATAGTCTCTATATCCGAATGCAGATATTTTGCCCTGATATTTATATCTTTTAAATATTCGGAAAGATCTTCTGAGGACTTCTTTGTAAGTGTTGTTACGAGAACTCTGCCGCCTTTTTCAACAACTTTCTTTATTTCGGCGATAAGATCATCCACCTGTCCGGTTGCGGGTTTTATAGTGACTTCCGGGTCCATAAGGCCTGTCGGGCGTATCACCTGTTCAATAACTTTTCCTTCTGATTCCTTTATCTCAAAATCCGCGGGAGTTGCGGAAACATATATAATTTGCGGTATTCTGGCGTCAAACTCCTTGAAGTAAAGCGGTCTGTTGTCCAAAGCGGATGGGAGACGGAAACCGTAATCGACCAGATTGGTCTTCCTTGCCTTATCTCCTTCAAACATACCTCGTACCTGGGGGAGTGTAATGTGGCTTTCGTCTGCGATAATCAGCCCGTCAGCAGGAAGATAATCAATTAAAGTATAAGGCGGCTCTCCCTGTTTTCTCCCGTCCAAGTGGCGTGAATAATTTTCAATACCTTTGCAGGTCCCTATTTCCAGGATCATTTCGATATCATGCCGTGTGCGTTGTTCAATTCTCTGCATTTCCAGTATTTTCCCCGCATCTTTGTAAAACTTAAGCCGTATTTCAAGCTCTTCTTCAATAGCTTTTGCGGCTCTCTTTAATTCCTCAGGAGGAGTTACCCAGTGCGCGGCCGGAAATATCACTGCTGTCTCCGTTCTTTTAAGCGTGCTTCCCGAGAAAGCGTCTATCTCCGATAATTTTTCAATGGTATTTCCGTTAAACTCTACTCTTATTGCCGTATCCGAGGCGGAGGGGAAGATATCGAGAATATCCCCGCGAAGCCGGAACGTACCCCTGTAAAAATCCGTATCATTTCTCATATACTGGATCTCTACAAGCTTTTTTATCAGGGTATCCATGTTAAACTCCATGCCTTTTTTTAAAACAACCTGCATTTTGCTGTAGGTGTCGGGGGAACCTATTCCATATATGCAGGAAACGCTTGCTACGACGATGGTGTCTCTTCTTGTAAGGAGAGCCGAGGTGGCGGAATGTCTCAGCTTGTCAATTTCATCATTGATGGAAGAATCTTTTTCTATGTAAGTATCCGTCTGGGCGATATAAGCTTCCGGCTGGTAATAATCATAGTAACTGACGAAATACTCCACCGCATTTTCTGGAAAAAATGATTTGAACTCCCCGTAAAGCTGCGCCGCCAGGGTTTTATTGTGGGAGATAATAATGGTAGGTTTGTTTACTTTTTCAATAACATTGGCAACAGTAAATGTTTTCCCCGACCCCGTAACCCCAAGAAGTGTCTGATGTTTCTTTCCTCTTTCCAATCCCGAAATCAGCCCCCTTATCGCCTCCGGTTGGTCACCCTTAGGAGTATACTCCGACACTAATTTAAAATTGCTCATGGTTTATTCCTTATGCGTGAATGACTAAGTACTATTGACTAATGACTATTTATGGAAAGCGGTAAGTTCTCCGCTGTTATTAATTAAAATATACTTTCAGAAGGCGGAAGCTTTTCTCCGCCATCATAAAATAGTCACTAGTCATTAGTAATTAGTAAGTTGATTAATGGTTTAACGGTATTTAGTTTAGTAGATAATATACCAAACCGTAACACCGTACAATAAAATGTCGATGATCAGCGGGATATCCGTAACCAGAATTTCTTCGGGATTTCCCCCGGTCTCTTTCTGATATATAAGGTAGAGATAGCGAAACACTCCGTACAGGACAAAGGGAAGGGTGTATATCAGGTGTTCAGTGTTAAAATGGCTTTTAGTTTCTGGAGAAAGTGTATAGATAGCGTAAGCAACAACCGTAGCTGAGGTGACAACCGTTATCATCTGGTCCAGCAGGGAGACATTGTACTCTTTAAGCGAACTCCTGTGAGAAGTAGCTTTTTTGTCAAGTTTGATGAGTTCGAATCTGCGTTTACCGAGCGCCAGAAATAAAGACAAAAAGAGCGTGCAGACCAAAAGCCAGCTGGAAACATCTACCGCGATAATCTCCGCGCCGGCGACCACTCTAAGGACAAAGCCGATGGCAATTATAAAGATGTCCAGAATAACGACGTTTTTCAGATTGAAAGTATAAAGTATTTGCAGGGCTATGTAGATAACGATTACCCAGCCGAAGTTTGTCTCCAGGTTAAAAGCGGAAACGATTCCGAGTGTTGCGAAGAAGAGGAAGGAAAGGATCGCATAACTGATCGGAAGTTTTCCCGAGGCAATAGGCCTTTTTGCCTTTTTAGGGTGGAGCTTGTCTTTATCCCTGTCTATTATATCGTTTAGAGTATATATACTGCCGGAAACAATACAGAAGATTAGGAACCCTATGAGTGTCTCGATAACAGAATAATAGTTATTAAGCTTCTGCGAAAAAATAAGCGCCGCAAAGATCAAAAAGTTCTTAGTCCACTGCTTCGGCCGTAAACTAAGGAATATGTATTTTACTATTTTAAAGGCGTTCATATACCTTAGATTTTATCATAAATGAATGAAAATTGGTAAGATAAATGAGAAAAAGCTTACTAAAAGTGCAAAAAGTGGGACAGGCACGTGCCTGTCCCACTTTTTGTTGCTCTATTTCCGCCTGAGTCGGATCTGCCTCAGGCATGACATCGAGCGCCTGATAAAATCAGACAACTATAAAATACTTTAATTTTTAACTTGTGAAAAACTACGCTACTTGCTACAATAATTTATCTTAAATGAAGGGGGTATGGTGCCTAAAAAAACAGAAAAGAACGATATCGTAATAACGAGATTTCATAAGATGGTCAGTTTTGTTGTTTGTGCAATCACTCTATTTACTATAGTTAATCCATTAATATTTTTTAGGTTAGATTATTTTAAAGAGGCGCAAGGTTTATCCTTCGGTATTGGAATAGCATTCAATTTATCCTTTATGATGTTTATGTTAGCGGATAAAAACCTCAGGGTTGAACGCCTCACGAGTAAGTTTCATTATCTAATTCTTCTGATATTATCTTGTATGTTTCTTTTTGGCAGTTATTATGGCAGGCAGGAATTCTCATATAAATATGCTATTAATCTGTTTGCAACATTATCAAATTCTGTAATATTTTGTGCAATTATAGGATATGTTGTTCGCAAAGATTTCAAAAAAGGTGTTATAGATCCTAGCTTCATAAAGCTAATGCTGATTTATTTTATTTATTCTATTTCGCTTGCTTTGTTTTGCAGCGGGTTAACTGGTCTTAGTAATCTCTTCCCAATATCAATGTTATTCATTCCGCTATTATTCTCGTTGAAGTCGCAACCTAAACCGGCTAAATAGTACTTCGCAAGTTTTGACGTGAGTAACGTGTAACGTGAGAAATATTAATATATTTCAAAGATTTTACGTTATGGACTTTTATAGACAAGCCCTACAGCCTTTTAACTTTATGATATTATAATTTCGAGATTTTACTTTATAAACCTTACAAACTTTATAAACGTATATTCATAGCCGCTTAACGCGTACTTGCCTGGCAAGACTATGTAATTTTGCCGTCTCAAACTCCGCCGGCCTTAACGTTAACGCACTAGCGGCGCCAACACCTGCTCCTATCTTTAGCGTCTCTTCCGGCGTGAGCCCTTTGGAAATTCCGTACGCAACTCCTGCAAGCATGGCATCACCCGCGCCTACTCCGTTGACCGGTTTTATTTTAGGAGGGGTGACCAGAAAAACATTTCCCTGAGCCCCTGCAAGGAATCTTTCTTTGCCGTCCGTTACAATAACCCAGCTTATTCCTTGTTTAAAGAGAGTGTATATTTTGCTTTCTATATTTTGCGGGCCGAATGTTGCCGTAAATTCATCGCGGTTCATTTTGATCAAATATGGTTTTGCAGCTACAGCTTTCTTCATCGGTTCTTTACAGATATCAGAAAGAACGCGTGTTCCGGTTCTGGCGGCCTCTTTTATTATCCAGCAATAGAAGGAGTTATCAACTCCAGGGGGAAGAGTCCCGGAAATTGTAACAAGTTCGGCTTTTTTAAGCTGTTTTGAAAGTTTTTTCTTTAAAGCCGTAAGTTCTTCCCCTGAAATACTTCCGGACGGTTCGATCAGTTCCGTAAAAACGTTATTATTTTTATTGATCAGCGTTGTACATACCCTGGTATTGGCCTTTGTAAACACAAAATCTGAATTAACTTTTTCTTTTTTAAGTTCATTAAGGATAAGCGCGCCGTTTGTACCGCCTATAAAACCCGTTGCAATTACATTACTGCCCAGAGTTCTTAAAGCCCTGGCAACATTTATTCCCTTTCCGCTCGGGGCTGTATATAGCTCCAAAGCCCGGAGAACCCAGCCTTCTTTAAAGGAATCAAAGAGAAGAACCTTCTGATAAGCGCTATTTAAACTGATAGATAAGATCAAGGGTAGTTTATAAGGTTTTTAAGGTTCATAAGGTTTATAAAGTAAAAGCGTTTTGACATTATATCTCTCTATTAATACACACTGACATTATATATTTTCTTATTAATAAGAACCTGCTTGAAAAACTTTATTAACTTTACAAACCTTAGAAACTTTATGAACCTAGAAAAAGCTATGCTTTTTCGTAATGGTGGCGGGAGGGTTGAGCATCTTTCATGCGAAATCCGCCAAAGCTTTGTGGCGGAGACCTCCCAACACTAATGTAATATATTAAAAATGGTGGCGGGAGGGGGACTTGAACCCTCGACCAAGGGATTATGATTCCCGTGCTCTACCAGCTGAGCTACCCCGCCACACAAAAGGTATTTTACAGAATAATCCCTTAAAAATCAAGACAAAACAAGGCAGAGGGTTGGAAGGTTGGAGGAATGCAGCTTAAAAATCAAGCATTTACACTTTCGAGCCTCGGGAGGGGGATCGTATTTGCATCTTTTATTAGATTATTCGCTATTGCTCAAATAATCTTTTTGAGTTATACTAAGAAAAGTAATTTTGTAATTATTTAAAGTAGATTTAGGAGTGCAACTTAAATGGAAAAAATACAAACAAAAATTGAAATCGGAGATTGTTTGGATATACTTAAGGAATACCCTGACAACTATTTTGATTTGATTATTACTTCGCCACCATATGCTGATAGCAGGGCGAAAACATATGGAGGAGTGAAACCGGAAAAATATGTTGAATGGTTTTTGCATAGATCGAAGGAGTTCTTAAGAGTGTTAAAGCCTTCCGGTACCTTCATTTTAAATATCAAAGAAAAAGTTGACGATGGTGAAAGGCATACTTATGTAATTGAATTGATTATGGAAATGCGAAAGCAAGGATGGCGTTGGACGGAAGAATTTATTTGGCACAAAAAAAATTGTCACCCGGGCAAATGGCCTAATAGATTCAGGGATGCTTGGGAGAGGTGCCTGCAATTTAATAAATCTAAAAATTTTAGAATGTATCAAGACAATGTAATGGTTCCTATGGGTGATTGGGCTAAGACAAGACTTAAAACTCTTGGTAAAAATGATGTTATAAGATTTAATTCTAAGGTTGGCAGTGGTTTTGGAAAAAATATTTCAAATTGGGTCGGAAGAACAATGGCGTATCCTTCTAATGTCTTGCACTTGGCTACAGAAACATCCAATAAGAATCATAGTGCAACATTTCCTAGGCTGTTGCCGGAATGGTTTATTAGGCTCTTTACAAAAGAAAATGACTGTGTGTTGGATCCGTTTCTTGGTTCTGGAACGACTTGCGAAGTAGCTAAGGAATTAAGAAGAAATTCTATCGGGATAGAAATACTTCCGGAGTATGTAAAAATAGCAAAAGAAAGTATTAAAGAGAAGGAATACTCTCTTTTTGAGAAAAGGGGAAAATATGAATGCAAAATTAAAAAAAGCCATAACAAAGTTTATAGAACCGCAAATAGAAGAGTTTCATCAAAAACGGCTTGATAAACTGCTTGAATTACGCTTGAAGGATGTTTTAAAAAGGAAAAATCCGTATCTCTTTAAAGCAAAAAATGTTTTAACAGCACAAGACTTGGTTAAAACAATTCTTGATGCTTATTTATCGTCCCAGGAAGAGGCTGTTTTTGGCGGTGTATTAGAAAAGCTTGCTATCTTTGTTTGCCGCTGTGTGTATGGTGGAAATAAATCAACAACAGAAGGCATAGATTTAGAGTTAAAAAAAGACGGCTCTAAATACATTGTTTCCATAAAATCCGGTCCCAACTGGGGTAATAGCCAGCAAATAGAAAGGATGAAAGATAATTTTAAACAAGCTAAGAGGATAGCCGGGGCTGATATTATTGCCGTAAACGGATGCTGCTATGGCATTGATAATAAATCAAATAAAGGCGATTATCAGAAGTTATGCGGTCAGATGTTTTGGGGGTTTATTTCTGGGGACGAGAATCTTTATATAGACATAGTAGAACCTCTTGGTTATAAAGCCAAAAACAAGAACGAGGATTTTACAAAAGAATATGCAAAAGTAATAAATAAATTTACAAGAGAATTTGGCAGCGAATATTGCGATAATTCAGGAAATATCCTTTGGGAAAAACTGGTTGCTTTCAATTCAGCTAAGAGCAATTAATGTTTTATCTTTTTGAAAAACTGACCACCCGCAGCCAAAAACAACCTGATAAATAGATTTGATTCTGTGATCAGGCTTTAAGGTACGAACTGCATACTGTAAACTTCATTAATTCCTATGGTATAATCTATCTATGACTTCTTTCAATAATAGAATACTTGTCTGCCGTACTGACCGTATTGGTGATGTTATTCTTACATTGCCTGTTATAACAAACCTTCAACTGAATGATAAAAATGCCTGCATTGATTTTCTGGGCGCGGAATATAGCAGAAAAATACTTGAAGATAACCCTTACCTGAATGCTTTTCTGGTCTACGAGCCTCAGGGCCGGCATGCCGGGCTTAGAGGACTCTTCCTGCTTGTAAAAGAGCTGCGCGCCAAAAAATATGATACGGTTATCCATGTTTTTCCGCGATTTAAACTTTCCTTGACAGCTTTTCTTGCCGGAATTCCTTTAAGAGTGGGTGTTGCTTCAAAATGGTACTCCTTTTTCTATAATAAAAAGGTCCTTCTTCACAGAAGCAGGGTCGAAAAGCATGAACTTGAATATAATCTGGATCTTTTAAAAGCACTTTCTATCCCGGTAATAGATAAAAAGATAAAACTCTGGCTTAATAAAAAAGACAAGGCGTTTGCCTCTTCTTTTCTTAAGAAAAATAAACTCTCCGGAAAAATAGTTGCAGTCCATCCCGGAGGGGCTGCCGGTTCTATGTATAACTGGGATGCGGGAAGATATGCAAAACTGATAGATGCTCTGCAGGAAAAGCTGAAAGTAAAAGTTCTGCTGATTGAGGGGAAGGACGAGGAGTTTATTACTAAAGATCTGTTTCTCCGGCTAAGGAACCGCCCTCCGGTTTTAAAAGGGAGCGCGGATATTAAACAGCTGGGTGCGGTGCTGGCAAAGACGGCTGTGCTCATAAGTAAAAATACCGGTACCATGCACACTGCAGCAGCGGTACAAACCCCGACTATATCTTTTTTCTCTCCGGTCTATGTGATCAGCGAAAAGAGATGGAGTCCCTGGGGTAATAAGGCTATAATATTAAAGCCAAAACTAGGAAGCTGTAGAAAATGCACGGGAGAAAATTGCATGTATTATGACTGCATGGGAACTATAAAACTTGAAGAGGTGATTGAAAAGGCGAAGTTATTCCTATGAAAAAAACACTTTTAATAATAAGTTCTGTTCTTCTGCTTTTTGGTTGTGTGACCAAAGGCAAGTATACGGTCATGGATGCCGGCAAGCAAAAGGAAAATGAGCTTAAAGAGGTCAGGGAGATTACAAATGAGGTTTTTAGTTTTGAACTCCCTGCGGTTACCTCTGAAATTACAGCCGAAGTAAAGCCCGTGACAGAGGAAACCAAAATTATTGCGAAAAAAGAAATAACAGCTGAAAAAACTCCCGGCATAGTGCAGGAGAAACAAAAAGAAGTGCAGGTTGTAACTTCTACGGTTAAGCCGAAAAAATCAAGAAAAATTAATTATAAGGAGTTCGGGGTCGGAGAAAAGTTTGAATTTGCCGTGCAGTACCTAGGGATCACTGCTGCAACAGCGTCTTTTGAGATAAAGGAAAAAGTAAGCATTGAAGGGGAGCCGGCGTACCGGTTGGTTTCAAATGCAAAAGTTGTCCCCCTTTTGGCCTCGGTCTACAGGGTGGATGATACCGTTGAAAGTTTTATAGATGTAAAAGGGCTTTATACAAGAAAACTTTATAAAAAAATTATAGAAGGTAATTATGAAAATGAAACAACCCAGTACTATGACCAGAATAATGGACTGGTCAAAGAAGGGGATAAATTGTATAATATTCCTGAGTTCTGTCAGGATGTTTTTTCCGCTTTTTATTTTTTCAGGGCGCATCAGCTGGCAGTCGGAAGAAATATAGATATTGCCGTTTATGCCGACGGAAAAGTTAATAAGTTAACCGCGAGTGTTCTGAGAAAAGAAAAAATTAGGACCCCTCTCGGCAGATACGAAGCTTACGCTGTTCGTCCTTTTATGAACTTTGAAAGTATCTTTAAACAGGAAGGTGAAGTGACGGTCTGGGTTTCTGTTGAGGAGCCTCATATCCCTCTTATGATGAAAAGCAAAGCCTTTGTAGGCTCCATAAACGCAGTGTTGATAAATGTTGTTGTTCCAAAATGACAAAAATCTTCAATTAGTGCTTGTTGTTAATTTTGTCATCCCCGAGTGCTTTTATCGGGGATCCAGTGTCTGTTTTTGTCCACATGTGGTGAGACCTTGTCCGCTACAATGTTGTGCGACACCTCGCCAATAGGCGGGCCAAGGGTGGAGCGAAGCAAATGCTTAAAGGTTTGGACGCTTGGCAAAAGCGGGAGTTGAGTGAAACTTAATATAATAAAAGTTATGCGAAGTATGAGGTGTAAAGTTTGCGCTAAGGAAAAAAATATATAAATAACACCTTAATGTAGAACTCGCAACCCGTCACCCGCTACTCGTAACGTATTTTAAGGAGCTAATCCAATGAAAAAGCAAATAGAGAAAGAACTGTCCGATTCGGCAAAAACTATTCTTGCAACCAGGAAACTTTCTAAAGAGATAGAAGTAGTCATTGATAAAATATATAGAAGCTATCTCCGGGGCGGAAAGCTTATCATATTTGGTAACGGCGGCTCTGCTGCGGATGCCCAGCATTTTGCTGCTGAGTTTGTAGGCCGCTTTGCGAAGGAAAGGCGTCACCTGCCTGCGCTTGCTCTGGCGGCCAATAGTTCCTCAGTAACTGCGATAGGGAATGATTACGGTTATAAATATGTGTTTTCAAAACAGGTAGAAGCGTTTGCAAGGGAAGAGGATGTTTGCATCGGTATTAGCACAAGCGGTAACTCCGGAAATATCATAGAAGCGATGAAAAAAGCAAAATCCCTCGGATGTTTCACTGCCTGTCTCACAGGGCAAAATAAAGCCAAAATGCACAAATATGCCGATGTCTCTTTGAAAATTCCGAGTAAAACAACCTGGCATATCCAGGAAGCTCACGCAGCCGTCTTACATGCAATCTGCAAGCTTGTAGAAGAACGTTTATTTCCTTAGAAGATAGACAGGGATCGGCTAAAAGGTAAAATTTGGGGAGACAACAGTCTTAGAATTAGTTATGAAATAGCAGAAAACAAGGTTGTAAAATTACTTTAATAGATTGATTTACAAAGGAACTGTTTTCCCCCTCTGTCCTCCGTCTTCTGTTTTATTGCTGGAAGAATCGCTGTACACATGTTAAAATTGAGCATCTTACAGTACTGGAGGCATTAATGGGCGGATATTTCGGGGTGGTTTCTAAAAAAGACTGTGTAGCAGAACTGTTCTTTGAAGCCGCATCTTTAAGTATAGGAATGTATAAAAGAGATTTTACTAGAGCTGATTAGAATTTGGTTTCAGACTTTATCAGTGGAATCTTTTTTAAAAGCGGATAAATAGTAAAGTTGATAATTTGTCAGGGAAAAAATATTTTGATAAAACGATTGTTAAAAAATATATTTATAGGCAAGAGTATCGAATCCTTGCTCGAGATGAGCCATGTGGAATCTCGCCGGCAAACAGTTATGCTTCTTGTCGGATTTTACGTCGGCGGCTCTGCCTTGGTCATATTTTCTATAATAAATTTTATTAAACAGGAAATCAGTCAGGCTGTAATAAATGTTATTTCATTCTCTTTGATATTTTCAGGATATTTATTCCTTCGGTGGAGGAATACGGTTGTCATATCTTCATATATTTTTCTTGTGGTATTTTGCGTGCAGCTATTCATTTTGGTTTCTACTGATTATTCCAGAGCCGTGTGGTCTTTTAGCGTCCCGCTTCTGACTGTCTTTATTCTAGGAACAAGACAGGGCATGATACTTGTTTCGATATATTTTGTGGCCGTGTTTCTTGCTTTTTATGCTGTCTGGCCGATGGAATACGCTCAGGATTTTAAAATTCGTTACCTGGCTACATATATTTGTATAACATACTTTTCTTTTTACTTTGAAAAAAACAGGAATATTGCTTATAAAGAACTTGAAAAGGTGTCTGCCCGTGATAATGCTATTCTCATGTCAATACCCGATATTATTACCGAGATGGATAATAATAAGCGATATACCTGGATGAATAATGCCGGAAAGACCTTCTTCGGTAAAGATATTATCGGAAAAGCTGCTGCCGATTATTTTATTGAGGATGTTACATATAGCAAGGTGGCTAGCGGTGGAGAAGAAATAATGTATATGGAAAGTTGGCAGAGAAGAAAAGACGGCGAAAAACGTCTTCTTGCCTGGTGGTGCCGTGTTTTGAAGGATTCAAAAGAAAATATTACCGGTACTCTCTCTACTGCAAGGGATATTACCGATACAAAAAAAATAGAAGACCAGCTGAATCAGTCGCAGAAACTGGCGGCTATAGGGCGGCTTGCGGGGGGAGTGGCGCATGAGATAAATAATCCGCTAACTGTAATCCTTGGCTATTCACAGAGGATTCTAAAGACAGAAGAAGGGCTGCGCCCCGGTTTAAAAGAGCAGATAAGTATGATTGAAAAGGCTTCGCAGAGGTGTAAAACCCTTGTCCAAAACCTGCTGGAGTTTGCGCATACCGGAAATTACACAATAGAGCCGGTAAATACAGCTTCCGAAATTGAAATGGGGCTGCTCCTCCTTGAGTCCAAAATAAAGTCCGGAGGGGTTAAACTGATTAAACAAGTTGACGTGAAGATACCTGTAATACAGGCGAGAAAACAGGCTCTGGAGCAGGTGATAATCAACCTTTGCAGCAATGCGGTAGATGCTATGCCGAAAGGAGGGACTCTTACAGTCTCTGCTGCTGTTGAAAAAAAGAGTATTCTTATAAATGTTGCTGATACCGGTGCGGGTATTCCCGATGGAATTAAGAAAAATATATTTGACCCCTTTTTTACAACCAAAGAAGTCGGCAAGGGTACAGGCTTGGGCCTCAGTCTCTGCTATGAAATAGTCAAAAAACACGGCTGGGAAATTACTGTGAAGAGCCGTCTTAACGAAGGAACAGTATTTTCCATTACAATACCGTTTTAACTAAATTCCAAGCTCTTGCCGGCTGCTGTCATCGCCCTCTGTCCTCCGTCTTCTGTTTTATTGCTGGAAGAATCGCTGTACACATGTTAAAATTGAGCATCTTACAGTATTGGAGGCTTTAATGGGCGGATATTTCGGGGTGGTTTCTAAAAAAGACTGTGTAGCAGAACTGTTCTTCGGTACGGACTATCATTCTCATCTGGGGACTAAACGCGGCGGTATGACTACGGTATACAAAAATGGTTTTATAAGGTATATCCACGATATTTCCAATGCACCTTTTCGCTCCAAATTCGATGAAGATGTCCTTAAAATGAAGGGTAATATGGGGATAGGAATAATCAGTGACTACGAAGACCAACCTCTCCTTATTACTTCACATCTTGGTGATTTTTCTATTGTTACTGTAGGTGTTATTAAAAATGCCGACAAACTTGTTAAAAATCTTTTTAAGAAAAAATCCTCCCACTTTGCTGAAATGGGCGGGGGTTATATAAATCCTACCGAACTTGTTGCTTCCATAATAAATCAGGAAAAATCATTTGAGGCCGGAATAGCAAAAGCGCAGAGCGTGATAGAAGGTTCCTGTTCTCTGCTCCTGCTTACCAAAAAGGGTATTTATGCGGCGCGGGACAAAGTGGGAAGAACGCCCATTATTCTCGGAAAGAAAAAAGGGGCATACGCTCTGACTTTTGAAACGACTGCCTTTCCGAATCTGGGTTATGAATATGTCAGAGATCTCGGTCCCGGAGAGATTGTATTTATTACAACTGATGGAGTTAAAGTAAAGAAAAAACCTTCAAAAAAACTGCAAATTTGTGCGTTTCACTGGGTTTATTACGGTTACCCTTCTTCTGATTATGAAGGAATAAATGTTGAGGTGGCGAGAAACCGGTGCGGGGTTATGCTGGCAAAAAGAGATAATGTAAAGATTGACCTTGCAGCGGGAATACCGGATTCAGGTACGGCGCATGCTATCGGTTATGCCAATGAAAAAGGTATTCCGTTCCAGAGGCCGTTTGTAAAATATACTCCGACGTGGCCCAGAAGTTTTATGCCTCAGGATCAAAAGATAAGGGATCTTGTTGCCAGGATGAAGCTTATTCCGATAAAGGAACTAATTAAAGGAAAACGCCTGCTTTTCTGTGAGGATTCCATAGTGAGGGGAACGCAATTAAGGGAAATCATCGCCCGTCTTTATAAGATGGGAGCAAAAGAGGTTCACATGCGCCCCGCCTGCCCGCCACTTGTTTACGGCTGCAAGTTCCTGAATTTTTCCCGTTCCCGTTCTCTCCTTGATCTTGCAGGCAGATGGGCTATTAAGGATCTGATAGGAAAAGAAATAAAAGACCCGAAAGCGTTTGTGAATCCTGATTCCAAAAATTATAAAGCCATGGTGGAAGTTATAAGAAAACGCCTGAAGCTGACAACCCTTAAATACCAGCGTCTTGAAGACTTGGTTGCCGCAATCGGTTTGCCCAAAGAAAAACTATGCACCTACTGCTGGGATGGTTGCGAAGGATGTAAGTCCGAGAGCTAACCTCGGACTTACATCCTTAAGGGGACTGCACCTGCCCTTAGGGGCTGTCCCCGCATTTCTGTTAACCTCCTGCTGATTTTCGGTTAACAATAAATATTATTTTATCTTGAATTTTTAGTCTTTAGGTGTATAATTAACATAAGTTAGAAATCAGCTAGTGTTAAGCAATATTATTGCCTATATCAGTGGAATCTATTTAAAAAAGGAGGGAAGAACAAAATGAAAGAAAAGTTCAGGTTTGTAGTCTTCGCAATTCTTGCAGTTGTCCTGACGTATTCCGTTCTGCTTGTCGGCTGCGGAAAGAACCCGTTTACCGCTGTGCTTAGCGGTTCCGGTGTCGGTGGTAACGTCAAAGTATCTATTGCAAAACTCTAAAGGGAGACGACAATGAAAATTAATAAAGCTGTGAAATTTATTAAAATCTATTGTTTGCTCCTGGCTCTAACCCTGGCCTGTATGCTGGTAGCAAAACAAGTGTCACCCTCTCCTGCCTTTGCGGCGATGTATAAAGCACATAATACTGCAGCAACGATAGAGTCCTTTGTTGTAAAAATAAAGTCAATTTGGGTGCAGAACGGCAGTACTATAATGGAAACTGTTTGGTCAGGCTCCCAGGAAGTAGATCTCACCTCTGTATCTTCACTGGGAAGTGTTATGACTTTTAATGGAAATGTTACTCCGGGGCCATATAACAGTATTTCAATAAACTGTTCTGCGCACCCTTTGGTGAAAGGCAGTGTTGTCGTAGACGGCGTGACCTACTATACGAAAACTAATCACACTAATTATACCGTCGGACCTGCTGAGCCTGAAGATTTGATGTGGAATGCTGTTGACGGGGATCCGGTCGCTCCTTACCGTCTTCTTACATTCTTCTCTCAGCCGTTTACAGTTACAAATACACCTCAGGATGTAAATGTATCTATAGATCTTGATTATTGCTTATTGTATTATGATGGTGTAACGGGAACAAGCGGCGGATCATCTCCTGACTCAGCAATAACTACTGCAGGAATGCATCTCTTATATGTTCCTTCAATAGTTACATTAGGAGCTCCTTCAACAAAAGAAGCTTATGAATATAGTATAAACTCAAATCCAATAAAAGGCCGTTTGACCATGCTCTTTGACGGGGCAGGAAAATTACTTGGCGGTGGCAGCAGAAATATGTTAGTTGATAATAGTGGTCAGAATATGGGCAATTATGGATCCTTCTTCGACCAGTATGCGTCTGATTATCTTACTGCCAATAACGGTATTGACCCGAATGCATATGTGGATAACGGGAACGGAACATTCACGTTGACGATGAGAAATGGTGGTGCATCTGGCGGGCTAGAAACTGTTTTTACTGATTTTAAACGTCAAACACACACCGGAACGGTTACATCCAATATGTACGGTCCCGGAAGGACTTTAACCAGTACAACTACAACTCCATACTCATGTACCAAAACATATTAAGGAGGTAAAACAATGAAAAAGTTATTAACAAGTCTGGTTCTGCTTATTGCCGTTACCGGTTTTTCCTACGGCGGGGAATTTGTTGTTGACACTACAGTAGGTGCATATTTAACACCGTCAAGTACCCTTATGTGGTACAGGGATACCGGGGTAACCTATAATAAGTTACCTCTAAATCTTGGCGTCAGAGTTTCACACAAAGTATATGATGGTTTTGCTTTAACCGGCACAAATGAAAACTACAGAATAACCGGGTTGGTTTTTATGCCTTTTGATAAAATAGTTTCCGGAATCAGCGTAAGCCCTTTCGCGGGAGCTGCCTTAAATAATTCTACTGACGTTACGGGTTCGATCTCGATAAACGCAGGTTTTGATTCCACCCTTAAATTATTGTCTTTTGCCGGCTTTACCCCTGTAGTCGGCGGAGAAGTCTTATTCTTCACAGATGCAAAACAAGCCGAATACTATGGCGGTTTTGAATATACGGTAATTCCCAATTTAAAAGCCGCAGCCTTATATTCAGCCCTATACACCTCGGGTCAACACAAAATTGGTTTTGGCGTAAAAGTAAGTTACACGTTCTAACATAAAAAACAGGCAGGGTCAAAGCCCTGCCTGTTTTTTCATTTTGAAGGGGACTGCACCCGCTCTTGGGGGCTGTCCCCGTATTTTAACTCATACGACACGTGCGAGAAATGATGGAAACTGCACCCGAAATTTTATCTTTCCGTCAACAACTTCGTAGATTAATATTATCTTGACAATAATGCCTGCCTAGTGTAAAAATATACCATAATAAAACAAAGGGTGAAAAGAGTTAAAAACTCATTTTATTGAAAGTCAGTTTCTCCAACAGCTTGTTGGAGAAATGCTTGTTTGCTTTTACTATTATTAATATTATACTGGAGGATAAAATGATAGAAAACAAAAGCAACATGTTTGACGCAAGTTATCCTGATTTGTTGAAAGACATAAAAGAAAGAATAACATCTGCGAGAATAAAAGCCTCGAGGTCTATTAATCATGAACTTATTCAGCTGTATTGGGATATTGGCAAAATGATTGTATTACGCCAGGAAAAATACGGTTGGGGGAAGGGTATTGTTGAGAAGCTATCAATTGATTTGATAGAGGAATATAAAAGCAAAAATGGCTTTTCTGATAAAAATTTATGGCGTATGAGGTTGTTTTACATTGAGTATAAGGATTTCCCAAAACTCGCACAGCTTGTGCGAGAAATACCATGGGGTCAAAATATTGCCATTTTGCAGATGGTTAAATGTAATGAAGAAAGAGAATACTATCTTAAAGCTACAGCAGAAATGGGTTGGAGTCGGAATGTGCTTATTCATCAGATTAAAGCCGGTGCGTATAAATATCATAAAAACCTTCCAAAACAGCATAATTTTGTCAAAACATTGCCGGCTCATCTTGCCGAGCAGGCGGATGAATCGCTAAAAAGTATATATAATCTTGATTTTCTTGATATAAAAGAATCTGTTATGGAGCGAGAGTTGGAAAAGCGCCTTGTAGAAAAAGTGAAACGTTTTATGCTTGAAATGGGGAAGGGCTTTTCATTCATAGGCAATCAATACCGCTTAACTCTCGGCAATAATGAATACTTCGTCGATCTTTTGTTTTTTAACAGGATTCTCAGGTGCCTGGTGGCAGTTGAACTGAAAACCGTTAAGTTTGAGGTGGAACATTCTGCTAAACTTGACCTATATCTTGACTTGTTAAACAAGCAGACCAAATATAAGGGAGAGAACCCATCAGTAGGGATAATCTTTTGTGTAGAAAAAGATTCTGTTGTGGTCGAATACTCCATGAGCCGGGCTTTAAATCCTATGGGCGTAGCTGAATATAAGTTAACTTCAAAACCATCCAATGAACTAAAGAAACTCTTACCCGCCAAAAAAGAAGTTGAAAAAGAACTAATAGCGGAGTATAAGAAGAGGAGTTAGAAAAGGAGCAAAAGGTGAAATCGCCACATACTAAAGCAAGTTTTGAAATTCTATTTGTTATTATGGTTGTCATTGTAATTGCAATATTGTTCTCTCCTTATTGTGCTGAATATTACTTGAGGAGTGTTGATTATTTTTCTCAAAAACCGTTTAATTCAAGTGAATGGAAGATAAAGTACAACAGCGAAAACCCTGTCAGACAGAAAATGAGAAATGATCTTTTAGCAAGGTATGACTTTAAAGGAATGACAAAAGAACAGATTTTAGAACTGTTGGGAAAACCTGATCGTGAAATACCTTCCGAAAGGATGTGGTGCTATTATCTCGGAACAACAAAACATTTCATCCCAATGGACAAGCAAGAGCTGAGATTGGTATTCCAGGGAAACATCGCCGAAAAACAATACATCTTTAGATAAACCATTGATTTTGTATTTATTTTGTTTTCTTTTTCTGGTTTATCTATTTTGTTTCGAATTTTCAGCCACAAAAGCTTCGGCGGGCTTCGTTTCACTTCGCGAGTTTAGAATTTAGTGATTAACTATTAGTTATTGTTTAGTGCTTAGGATTTAATTCTTAGTGATTTGCCCTTTCCACTGCCCTAATCCCGTCCGCCGCCGAACTAGTAATTCCTCCCGTATACCCCGCACCTTCTCCAATCGGAAACACCCCTTTTATATTTACCAATTCAAATTCTTCCGTGCGTTTTATCCTTACCGCGCAAGAGGTTCTTGTCTCGGGCGCAAGTAAGAGGCCGTGTTCTGAAACATATGACGGATACTCGGGTTTCCAGTGGTTAAAAGCAGCTTTAAGTGTTTCACTTATAAACTTAGGAAAAATCTGAGTAAGATCTGCGGACTTGGTTCCGATCTTACAGGAGTTTTTGTTTAAAACCGTAGAGGTTTTTCCATCTAAAAAATCCATAAGGTTCTGGGCGGGAACTTCAAAATTACCGCCGCCTGCGTTGTAAGCTTTCGCTTCTATCTCCTTTTGAAACTCCATTCCGGATAACGGTGAGGCGGAGGGGTAATCAGACGGCTGACACGTTATAATGAAAGCGGTGTTTGTAAAGGCTGAGTCCCTTTTTGAATAACTCATACCGTTTACTACCAGAAGGCCGTTCTCTGAGGAAGCGTTTACGACTTCCCCGCCGGGACACGTACAGAAAGTGTTTAATCTTCTCTTTGTTTTCTCATCGGTATAATTGAAAGAATAACCCGCCGCACCGAGGGGGGCAAAGTTCTTGTACTTTTCACCGTACTTCATCTGATTTATTATTTCAACGGGATGTTCTACTCTTATACCGACTGAAATAGGTTTTTGCTCCAGCGTTACGCCTTTTTCATCAAGGAGCAGAAAGGTGTCCCTTGCGGAATGTCCGAGTGCAAGATAAACAGTTGAAGAAAGGTGTTCCTTTTCACCGTTTATTACTACGCCGTTGACTTTGCCGTCAAGTGTTATGAGGTCGGTCATCTTCGAATTAAAGAAAATTTCTCCGCCGTTTTCAATTATATAGTTCCTGATGTTTTTAACTATCTCACAAAGAACATCTGTTCCCAGATGCGGCCTTGCGGCATATTTTATCTGCGGCGGTGCTCCAAATTTTATCAAAGTATCTATGACTTTATCAATGTATACTGAATTTCTGGCCCGGGCAAAAAGTTTTCCGTCTGAGTATGACCCCGCGCCGCCTTCGCCGAACTGGATATTTGATTCGGGATTTAAAACTTTTTCTTTTACAAAGGTATTAATATCAGCATGCCGTTCTTCTATTTTTTTGCCTCTTTCAAATATTAAAGGACTTTGCCCATACTCAATAAGGGAGAGCGCCGCAAACATACCTGCGGGACCGAACCCGATGACAATTGGTCTATCCTTGGACGGTTTGGGTGTTATTACCTGAGGTAGCTTCTCAAGAAAGACAGGTAAATTCTCCCTGTTGGGGAATGAGGGCGGTACTTTTACGGCAATAGAAAGCTTATAATAAAACTGCTCCGGATTCTTAGCATCCAGCTCTTTAAAAAGTATCTTAACGAGCTTTACCTGCTCTTCTCCAAGGACGAGTTTCTTCGCCGCCACAGAAATATACTGAGAAATCCCGTCCTTTTCAACAGGAATCAAGAGATCATTAATTAGTAGTTGCAATAGTTCCTACCTTCTGCTTTTATCAGTGGAATCCTAAAGTTTTGTAATCTCATCTAAAGATCCGCCCAATATAAACTGGCGGAGGTGGAATCGTTCTTCTATTATTAATTGCAATTTAGCCATCCTCGCTTATTGTTTGTTTGTAGTGTAGGGACAAGCACGCTCTTTTGCCCACCAATCTCTAAGGAGGGCTTGTCCGGACAGGCATGCCTGTCTCTACAATATATCAGTCATATCTTGCTTAGTCAAGGGGGCTGACAACAGCTTTACCTGTCCGCAATTTATAAGTAATTGTATTTCTTTGAAAAAGAGGTTAAAATGATTTTACATTTAAAATAGTTGCTTCATTTTGAGATAATATGCAAAAATATTCTTATGATGTAATAGTCATCGGCGGGGGTACTGCGGGCGTGATTGCAGCAATACAATCGGGACGTGCCGGGGCAAAAACATTTCTATAGTTGAAAAATGCGGAATGCTCGGCGGGACGCTGACGGTCGTTAACTTTCCCGGTGTTTTTTATGCCTGGGGTAAACAGGTAATAAAAGGTATCGGCTGCGAGCTCTGTGTTAAGGCGCTCGAGGAAGAAGGGAAATGTCCTCCTTCTGCCTCGGCTTACGCGGCCCTTTCAAAACAGCACGCTCTGGCTGTAAATCCGGCGTTATATGCGATGATCTGTGATGCGGAAGCGGCGGAGGCCGGGGTTGAAATACTTTTTCACTCAATGCCCGCGGAAGTAAAGCGCTCGGGTAGTATCTGGAAAATAAAACTTTGCAAAAAAGAAGGTCTTCAGGATTATTCTGCGAAAGTTATTGTCGACTGCACCGGGGACGCAAATGTTATCAAACTTGTAGGTTTCAAAATACAAAAACAAAAAGTTCTTCAGACGGCTGCGACTATCTTTTCCTTAAGCGGATATGAGTTTAAAAAATTAAACAAGACGGCTTTGATTGCAGAATATAAAAAAGCAATAAAGAAACGTCTTTTCGCCGACGCAGAGTTCGGCTGGGGCGGAAAAAAATTAGGAGACCGCTTGCTCCGGCTTCTTGAGGGCTGCGGATTAAACAGCATTCATGTGAATGAATATTATGCGGATGGAAGTAAAGGCGAGACAGCGCTTGAACTCGGAGGCAGGGCGTTGATACTAAAGATCTACCGCTGGTTAAAAAAACAACACGGACTTAAAAAATTGGAAATATCATTTTTAGCTCCCGAGTGCGGTGTGAGGGAAACCGTAGTTATCGACGGTAAAGCATATATTACGATTAAGGATTATGAGTCGGGCCGTCTTTGGCCGGACGCGCTCTGTTACAGTTTTTACCCTGTTGATGTGCATACTTACAAAGGCACAGGCCTGATATTCCGCCATCTAAAAGACGGCATTCTGCCTATAGAGTTCAGGCCTCCTGTATGGCGATGGGCCAGGCCGCCGGAGCAATGGCCGCTCTTTCCGCCAAAAAGAACATAGACCCCGAACAACTTCCACTTCCGGAGATACACAATCTCCTCGAAAAGCACGGCGCCATAATACCAAGGTAAAAGGGACTGACAACCGCTTTATCGGTGTCTGTCCCTTTTGTTTCTGTTGTTTATCCGATTCTATCTTCTTTGGGAATTTCCGGCTCTTTTCTTTGTGTCTGATTTCTCCGATTTTCCCGGCTGCTTTGTTTTACCGGTAATTTTAGGCTTTTTATTTTTACTGATTTTGGTGGCCTTGGCTGAGCCGGTGTTTTCGTCAATATCGATACCGAACATTTTGCCTGCGTCCGCGTCGTTAATTACCCGGGATGTTTTTTTCTCTGCTTTTTTAAGCATATTTTTTGATTTATCACGCAAGGCTTCTGTTATCAGATCGTCCATCTCAGCTTTACGCAGCAGGAACAATAGCTTGGGGTCGTCATCCAGATTTGCGCCGACTCCATAAAGCGTTGCCGCCACATGCTTGCACATACTTGCCCAGTCCGGGCAGCTGCAGCTGAAAGTAATCTCTTTAGGGGAGGGAAATAACCCTTTTCCTTTCGCGGTGACTATTTCCATGAGGTCTTTGGGGAACCTGCCTTCAATAAGCTCCTGTAAAGATTCTATTTTACCTTCACATTGTCTTTTTATTTCGTTCCAGGATTCCTTTTTTAACGGTTTTATTTTTATTGCCACTTCATAAGGACGCGAACGTGTTCCCTGTACAAGCGAGGTTACTTCTCCCTCGCTTATTTTGAAATCCAAAACACATCCGTTCCTGATGTAACTGCGGCCTCTGCCGATCCTGTTTGAATAATCTGCGTATTTTTCAAGGTTTGTATTCCATGCTATACCCCACCAGGTGCGGGCGAGCTTGTTTCCCTGTAAAATCAACGGGGTAATATCCGGATTCTTCTTCTTCAAATGCTCCAATTTTTTCTGCGCTTTTGCCCTTTTTTCTCCAACCGACTCATATCGTGGAAATCCCCCATAGTAGTATCCCATAATTTTATCCTCCTCCCGTTATACGATTATTTGTAAATTCACCCAAAACCGGTTCTCAAATATTTTTCATTTTTGTAGTTGCCTGATTTATCAGGCTGATGCTCAATAAATTGAGCAACTACAATAGATTTCATAGTGACAGTGAAAACAGATTCATCAGTTTATCGTTGTTCATTTCGGTTATCCAGGAAGCATTTGAACTTTGTATAATTTCGTTTGATAGATTTGATTTTTCCTGCAGCATGGCGTCAATTTTTTCTTCAAGTGTTCCTCGGGTAATAAATTTATGGACTATCACGTTTTTTTTCTGTCCTATCCGGAAAACCCTGTCGGTTGCCTGATTTTCAACTGCCGGATTCCACCATCTGTCAAAATGAATAACGTGGTTTGCCGCTGTCAGGTTTAAACCCACGCCCCCGGCTTTAATGGATAATACCATGAACGGAACATATTCATGACCCTGGAACTTTTCAACAATGTCTTTTCGTTCATTAACAGGTGTACTGCCGTGAAAAACCAGGCCTTTATGCTTGAATATTGTTTCCAGGTATTCCTTGAGAGGCTCTGTGATTTCCTTGAATTGAGTAAAGATTAAAACCCTTTCTCTTTTTTCAAAAATTGTTTCGCATATTTCACGCAGTCTTAAAAATTTGCCGCTGTCAAGCTCGGAATATTCGTCTCTTCCCAGATATTGATCCGGATGGTTGCAAAGCTGCTTAAATTTCATAAGAGAGGCAAGTATCAGTCCTTTTCTCTCGATTCCCTCAGTTTTATCTTTCAGCATCGTTTTTATTTCTTCTACAAGCTTACCGTAAAGGACAACTTGTTTTTTACTTAAATCTGAATACGTTTTCATCTCAACTTTATCAGGCAAATCGGAAATAACGGATTTGTCGGTTTTCAACCTTCTTAAAATGTAGGGGGAGGTGATATTTTTCAGTTTTGTATACCCGTCCGGATTGTCTTTTAGTTTTTTGGAAAAATTTGAAAACTCCTTGACGCTGCCCAGCAGCCCGGGATTTAAAAAATCAAATAAAGACCAGAGGTCGCCTAAACTATTTTCAATAGGAGTTCCGGTCATGATTATTCTGTTGTTTGCATTAAGAGTTTTGACGGCTCTTGTTTGTTTTGTTCCGGGATTTTTAATGGCTTGAGCCTCGTCTAAAATGACGTAGTTCCATTTATATGTTTTAAGCCAGTCATACTTCTTGGATAAAGAATAGGTTGTGATCACAAGATCATATTTGTCTATAAAATCCTTATCAGGGCCGGCGGCGTAGTTACTTTCCTCAAAAACCGGATGAGCTATGTGATACTTTAAGTCCGGCGAAAATCTTTGAATTTCGTTAATCCAGTTGGAAATAAGGGAGGCCGGTATTATCAGAAGGCTTGCGGGTTCCTGCTTGTTTGCCTTAAGCGCGTTCAGGAAAGCCAGCAGTTGTATGGTCTTCCCTAATCCCATGTCATCTGCCAGACAGGCGCCAAACTGCAAGGAATGAAGAAAATAAAGCCAGTTTAATCCTTTCTGCTGGTAGGGTCGAAGTTCTCCCTTGAAATTATTCGGTATGCTCACAGAAGCTATCAACTCAGGTTTTCGAAGTTTTTCAATAACGGATTTAAGCCAATCCCCGCCGGAAATCTCCACTGTTTCATCGTTTAATATGCCGAGGTCTTTCTGTAAATTAAGCTGCAGGTGCATGGCTTCTTTTAAACTAAGTCCTCCCTTATCCATCATCTGCCGCGCTTTTTTGTAAGCTTCAAGCGTCTTTTTGAGGTTTTCCGGATTAACCTCCATCCATTTACCTTTAATAAACGCAAGCCCTTCTGATTCATTTAGCAGTTTTATAGTTTCCTTTTCAGTCAATTCGAGGTCGCCGGATAAAAGTTTTATTTCAAAATCAAGAATTGAGTCTTTACCCAGAAATGAAGGGGAACTGTTACCGATACGTATATCAAGTTTCAGTGTGCTTGTTCTGTTCTTCCACCAGTTTGGAATCCGGCAGAGTATACCGTATTTTTCATAAACAGGAATTTCCTCTAAAATATTGTATGCATCCTTGGCTGATAATGCTATGGGATGAAATATTTCGCCGTTTTCAATAAGGCCGGCAACAATCCTGCTTTCCTTGGCGGCTAAATGCACGGTGGATAAAAGTTCCAGCAGTTTTTTACTGTTTTTGCCGTGCTCTAATAAAGCATGTTTTAGCGGAACATGTCTGTATTTTCCCTGCTCATTTAAGCTTGTGGAATATGTTGCCAGAAAAGCGAAAGGTAAATCCTCATTTTTGCTTTCCACAAGATGAAAATATACACGTCCTGCGAGATGAACATCAGGACTGAAAGTTTTAATTAATTCATCAACGGAACTTTTGTGGGTTTTTAATTTGTTTTTAAAAGCTGTGTCTAATTTAACCCAGATAGTTTCAAGAAAAGCCGGGGTTATGTACTCTGAGCCGACCATAAAGGGTAGGCGGGACAATAAATCATCAATTTCAGCAATTGTTAAATCTGGCTTTACCGACTCTCGCAAAACTTCAAGGTCGGGTGTTTGCGTAAGCTTTTTTACATACAAGCCCGTTGACTTTCTAAAAAAATCCAAGCTTGCTGATAATGGTGTAGATTGACTGCTAAAACCCAGGAATAAAATAAAAGAGCTGAAATCTTCCGTGTATCTTTTGTATAATTCGTTTTGCAATAATTCCTGAGACTTGTTTACCGGATCTTCTATTTTCCGCCATTCAAGTTCTATGCTCTGATCCGGCAGGCAAACAGCAGTCAGTTCTTTATACATCTTATCCTTCCATATAATCTGTTGATAGACCTATCATCTGAATATTTATACTCTTCTTTTGTTGCTTTGGCAAGGTTTGTTTTCTTCCCGGAAATCCGAAGTAGAAAACATTCACTTTTAGGCATTAAGGTTGCTTTCGGGTCTAATTCCCTGCCTCCGAACCACCCTCTATGTTCGGGTATAGTACCGTTAAACTGAAGTATAAATGGTTCAAGGTTTAATGATATCGTTTATGACGTTATGCCAAAAAAAACCGAGCAGCCTGTCCGTCAAAGTTTCTGACGAGATCTCGCCCTTAGCGGATCCGCCAATCTTTTAGGAGGATAAGCTCGGAGAGGTTAATACCCAAAAGTCAATAAAGCCCTTCTAAAAAATATATAACAAAAAAGACTTGACAAAAGGCAGTAAATGTATTACAATCCCTACTAAGGCAGTATGAATAGTAGAGTAAGAGAGGGGGGAGTATGAACCCAAGTGAACTCGAAGAATTAAAAAAAGGCGGGGTCGTAAAACTTAAAGGTAAAGATATGTTTTCAGTTTGGGTTAAGGCGGTTTGCGATAATATGGACGCGGTAAAGCTTCGCAAAGTGGCCGAGATTGCGGAAAAATACGCAAAAGGGGTAATACTGTTTACTTCTAGACAGTTTCCGATAATACCCTTTGTCCAACTTAATGACATTCAGACAGCAAAAGATGAGTTAGAAAAAGTCAACCTGGTTCTTGACCGGTGCGGCGCAAGGGTAAGGAACGGGGACGTCTGCTATGATTCCAAGTTGTGTGAATATGCCGTCTTAAATCCTATTGACTTAGGCGGGAAACTTGATTCTTTCTGGACTAATGACAGGGGCGGGTTCAAGATCAAGACATCCATTGCCGGGTGCGAAAGGCAGTGCACTTCTCCGCAGGTTCTTGCGGATCTCGGGTTTGTGGCAAGAGAGGAGAAAGACGTAAAGGGTTATGACGTGTATCTGGGCGGAAAACTGGGGCTTGAACCGTTTGTGGGGCTAAATATTGCGAAGCTGCTTTCAGAAGAACAGTGCGTGGCTTTAGTTGAGAACTATGTAAATTTTATCCGGAAAGAAGGTAAACCTGGGGAGCGGTCTGCAAATCTAATAAGGCGGCTTGGCGCGGAGACGGTTAAAGCGGCCGTGACAAAGGATCTCGATAAAGCGGTAAAGCTAACCGTTCGGGAGTGCGATACAAAGCAGAGTAAAACCGCTGACAAAGAGCATACTATAGCCAGGTTTAAAGCAATAAACGGCGAACTGACTTCCGCGCAGGTTAAAGTTCTCGCGGATATAGCAGAAAAGCACGGTCTTGGTTTCATACATTTTTCAGTAAGAGGTGGGCCGGAAGTTCCGGGTATTAAAAAAAGCGAGTTGTCCGGTATTTTAAAAGACGCGGCTGATAAGGGTCTTGAGTTTCTAGACAGAGGTGTTGACAATATCCAGTCCTGTTTTGGCAGATATTGTACTAACGGGGGATTTGATGTTCAGGATCTCTTATGTAAAGTTGATAAGCTTGTAGAGAAAGTCGGGTTGAGTGACTTGAATATCAAAATCTCAGGTTCAGGATGCCCGAACTCCTGCGGAATATCTTTGTTATCGGATATCGGATATTCAGGAGTAGTCCTGCCGGTTGTTGTAAGCGAAAAGTGTAACGGCTGCGGTATTTGTCCGAAGGCGTGCGTGGTAAAGGCGATTGACATGGCAGACGGCAAAGCGATTATCAATGAAGAAAGATGCAGGAACTGTGATTTCTGTGTAAAATCCTGCCCCTTCGATGCCATCGTAGAAAAGAAGCGGGGAATTGCGGTATACGCGGGAGGTGTTGGCCCTCATTTTAAAGATGACAATTATCCCGGAGGAGTGAAACTGGCAGAAAAAGTAGCAGATTTTATTGATGAAGCGGAGGCGTTACGGATTACCGAAGTATTGCTGAAGATTATTAAAGAAAAGAATAAAAATATGAGAACTATTATGGATGAAGAAGGAGTTGACACAATAAAAACAGCTATTCAGGCGCAAAAAGGAAGGAGCTTATGAGTGAGATAAAAGCGGATCATTTTTTGGATATGAGGAAAGTCAGCTGTCCTTTGAATTACGTCAGGACCAAATTAAAGATAGAAGAAATAGCGGTTGGAGAGACGTTAGAGCTTCTTCTTGGCGACGGAGAACCTGTTGTTAATGTCCCGCGAAGCGTAAAGGAAGATGGACATAAGATATTGAGCCTTAAACAAGTTAAAGATTATTATTCCGTGATTATCAGAAAATGCTAAGAAGGTTATAATTGAATAATGAAAGACAAAATAACCTAATTCAAAGGGGTTGTTATGAGTAAAAAATATTTCGAAACGCATTCAAGAAGTATATTAAAAGCCATTAGCTGGAGGACGACAGGTACGCTGGATACTATTGTTATTTCATTTGTTTTGACAGGTAAAATTAAACTTGCGTTGTCTATAGGGCTGGCTGAATTAGCAACAAAAACTGTATTGTATTACCTTCATGAAAGGCTCTGGAATAAAATAAAGTTTGGCAGAAAGGAAGAACCGGTTGAATATAATATTTAAAAGAATTAACAGGGGGGAATGTTATGAAAGTTCAAATAAACGGAAAAGAATTTGATTTAGCCGGAGAAATAAGTGTTTCGGATTTACTGGTTAAAAACAAAGTCGAAAGTCCTGACATGGTCAGTGTGCAGTTAAACGGGGAATTTGTAAAGAAAGAAGAGTTTTCTAAAACCATTATAAAAGAAAAGGACGCTGTTGATTTCCTGTACTTTATGGGCGGAGGAATGTAATATGCAAGGGTTTTCAACCAAAGCTTTACATAGTCCCTTTGTAAAAAAGGACGTCCACGGCTCACTTCATATGCCCGTCTATGATTCAGTTTCTTTCGAATTTGACTCCGCGGAAGAACAGGAAGAGGCGTTTTTGGGAAAAAAACAGCGTCACGTGTATACAAGGATAACAAATCCGACAGTGGAACATCTTGAGCAGAAGGTAAAATATACAACCGGGGCGTTTTCCGTCCTTGCTGTTGCTTCGGGAATGGCCGCGATAAGTAACACGATATTGGCAGCGGCCGGGCGTGGTGATAATATAATCACGACAAAGCTGATTTTTGGGAACACTTACTCGCTTTTTGAGAGGACGTTAAAATCATGGGGTCTGGAAGTACGTTACGCTGATTTTTCCGATCCGAGTTCCGTAGAAAACCTGATTGACGGGAATACGCGGGCGATATTTTTTGAAACAATAACCAACCCGCAGCTGGAAGTCGTAAATATTAAAGAGCTGTCGGCTATAGCCGTAAAGTCCGGTATTCTGATGATTGCGGATACAACGGTCACGCCTCTTGACTTTTTTGACAGCAAGGCCTTCGGTGTAGATGTTGAAGTCCTGTCGGCGACTAAATATATATCGGGGGGAGCAACCACCATAGGCGGCTTAATAATTGATAACGGGACCTTTGATTGGGCGAAGAACCCGAAGCTTAAGGAAAACGCGAAATTTTACGGACAGTTTGCATTTATCGCTAAATTAAGAAAAGAAGTATTCCGAAATATTGGGGCGTGTCTTGCCCCGCATAACGCGTATTTGCAGAGCTTGGGGATAGAAACTCTTGCTTTACGCGCGGAAAGGTCCTGCCAAAATACGCTTAAAGTAGCGGAATATTTATCGGGAAGAAAAGGCGTAAGACGGGTTAACTATCCCGGACTTACGAGTTCAAAATATTATCCTGCTTCTCTTTCTCAGTTCGGGAAAAAAAGCGGTGCTATTCTTACTTTTGAGATGTCAACGAAGGTAGAATGCTTCAAATTGTTAAATAAGCTTAAGATGATAAGAAGAGCAACAAATATCAATGACAATAAGACTCTGGCGATACATCCGTCTTCCACTATATTCTGTGAATATAAAGAAGATTTAAAACGAGAAATGAGGGTTTATGATAATATGATCCGCCTTTCCGTAGGGATAGAGGATGTGGAAGATATTATTAATGACATTGAACAAGCTTTGGAGGTGTGAAGCTATGAATTTTTCCGATGAACAGATAGAGAGATACAGCCGGCATATTATTTTGGGCGAGGTTGGCGGTAAAGGGCAGGAAAAGATAATGCAGGGAAAAGTTCTTATTATCGGCGTCGGAGGATTGGGAGCGCCTGCGGCGTTATATCTGGCGGCAGCCGGTGTCGGAAAAATTGGTTTAGTTGACGGCGATGTGGTGGACAGGAGTAATCTGCAGAGACAGGTGATTCATTTTACACCGGATATAGGTAAGCCTAAAGTTATCTCAGCCAGGGAGAAGATAAATCAGATAAATCCGGAATGTAAAGTTGAGGTTTATCGTGAAAGGGCTACTGCGTCAAATATAGCGGATATTATAAGAGATTATGATTTTATTATTGACGGTACGGATAATTTTCCGGCAAAGTTTCTGGTAAATGACGCCTGTGTTCTCAGCAGAAAAGCGTATTCACACGGGGGAATACTGCGTTTTGACGGTCAGACAATGACCTATGTTCCCGGAAGTACCTGCTATAGATGTATATTCTCGGATCCTCCGCCGAAGAACCTTGTGCCGACCTGCTCACAGGCGGGGGTTTTGGGTTCTGTTGCCGGGATACTGGGGACGATGCAGGCTGCGGAAACGCTGAAATTTCTGATAGGCAAAGGAGATCTTCTTACGGATAAAATGCTTATTTTTAACGCGCTCAGAATGGATTTCAGAAGAATCGGTTTTAAAAGAAATCTGGATTGCAAGATATGCGGGTCTAACCCTGTTATTAAAGAATTAAAGGATTATGAACAACCGGCATGCGATTTAAATCGATAATGAAGCGGGGAAGGTCATGAAAATAAGAAAAAGAGATATTGAAGAGATTTTTGCTCAGGGAGAAATAGAAGCTCCGATTGAGGCTTGCGGTTATCTTGGAGGAAAGAACGGAGTTATTAAAAAGATATTTCCAATGAGGAATGTCGATGAAAGTAAAGATCACTTTTCTCTCGACCCGGCTGAACAATTTAAGGTAATGAGAGAGGCAAGGATCGAAGGTTTTGATATTCTCGGCGTGTATCATACTCATCCGAATTCGCCGGCGAGGCCGTCTGAAGAAGATATTAAACTGGCCTACGATGCAGATAAAATATACGTTATTGCCTCCTTGGAGGGCGGAAAAAGAGAAGCGAAAGTTTTCAAAATACTGGAAGGGGCTGTAAAAGAAGAATTTCTTGAGATCGAACAGTAAAATTAAAAAGGAGAACAAAATGAATAGAATATTTGCAATATTTCTGACGCTTGCATTGTTTTGCATTTCCGCAATATCTGAAGAGGCACCCAAAAAATCGGTTTTTGTGTTTTCGGCAGCCACAGGATCGATCAATAATGAAGTGAAGTTTGAAGTCCCGGGCAGCTCTGTTAGTCAGGTATTAAAAGACAGCGGCCAATTATATGGTATTTACATGCTTTATGCCGTTCCGAATCTGATAATAGGAAGCTCTGGTGATTTTTCAATATTAGGTAAAAGCAGTGAAAATAATTATCTTTTCTTTACCCGCTATTTTTTTGGTAATGAAGGAGAGATCCAGCCGGTGTTCGGTCTTACTGTTGATTACATCAGTTTTTACACCCAGCTTAATACTGCGGACGTACCGCCATTGAGCTCGCTTGATGTAGACAGTTCGATATGGGGGACTCATGCTACTGCGGGAATTTCTTTCAAGATAAGTGATCTAAAACTTTCTCCCTTTATCGGGTATTTCAACGAGCAGGTCAATACGGTTGTCACTTCTCCGGGGATGCTCGTAGCAGGAGTGAATAAATACGGATTCAAGAGCACATCTTATGTAAGTTTAAATTATTTTTCGCTTGGTTCAGGATTTGATCTTGTTCTTTACCACTTTTTAAGATTGAGCTCAAGCGTCTATTTCAGATTCGGGCAGAATGAGCCGGCATTATTTACGGCCAGAAACCGTATTGACGTATTTTTGTCAAGAGAGTTTGGCTTGTCCTGTAAGATTGATTATTTCCAAGATAAATATGAGACTAATTCATTTATTACCGTAGGCCCTGTTCTTGTTTTTTAAAATACTGGGAACATAAGGATAGCGGGTATGTATAAAAAAGCAATAAAAATATTATTAATAACTGCAGGCACGGTTTCTGTGGGGCTTGGGATTCTGGGTATATTTCTGCCTCTTTTGCCTACAACCCCGTTTCTCTTACTTGCGGCTGTTTGTTACTCTAAAGGCTCGGAAAGACTCTATAATTGGCTTCTGAAAAACAGGTATTTTGGAAGTTATATTAAAAACTATCGCGAGAAAAAAGGAATACCTTTAAGGGCTAAAATTACGGCAATAGTATTTTTAAATATTACAATGGGTTATACGATCTTCTTTATAATTCATTATTTCTGGCTTAAAGTGATGTTATTTCTAATAGCTGTTGGCGTAGTTGTTCATATATGTTCAATGAAAACTTTAAATAACGGGATACTGCGGCGGAATCAATCTAAAAATAAAAGTAATGTAAGACCCGGCAAGGTAAAAATTAAGGAAGCATAGAAAAAGAAAGGAGCCGTGAGCATGTCATCAGAAAATATAAATTACAGTATAGAGGAATTAGCAGGATATCGAAATGGAATCAGAAATCTCGATGCTCAGGGTATTGTAGATTATTTCTTGAATCATTTCGGGATTGGGAAGATAGCGCTTTCTTCGAGTATGAGCGTGGAGGATCAGGTTTTAACAGATATGATCCTTAAAAAAAACAAAAATGCAATTATATTCACGATAGATACAGGCAGACTGCCTCAGGAAACTTACGATGTAATTGATAAGACAAGAAAAAAATACGGGGTAAATATTGAAGTACTTTTTCCTGAAGGATCAGATGTGGAAGAGCTTGTTAAAAATCACGGCGTCAATTTGTTTTACGAAAGTATTGATTTGAGGCGAGAATGCTGCCACATTCGGAAAATAGTTCCTCTTAAAAGGAAACTGGAAAGTCTAGAAGCCTGGATTTCGGGCATTAGAAGAAGTCAGTCAGTCACCCGAAATGATATTGTGAGCGTTGAATGGGACGATAAGTTCAAGCTGTTTAAAGTTAATCCTATTTTTGACTGGACAGAGTATCAGGTTTGGGATTATATCAGAAAAAACGACATTCCATATAATATCTTGCATGACCGCGGATATCCGAGTATCGGTTGTGTTCCGTGTTCCAGGCCAATAAAACCCGGGCAAGATATACGTTCAGGACGCTGGTGGTGGGAAAGTCCTGAGCATAAAGAGTGTGGTTTGCACTTAAAAAACAGGGGGAATAATGGACAATATTGAGAGGCTGGAGGCACAGAGCGTTTTTATATTGCGCGAAGCTTATAAAGAATTTAAGAATATCTGCATGCTTTGGTCTATAGGCAAAGACAGTACAGTTTTGCTTTGGCTTGCCAGAAAAGCTTTTTTTGGTCATGTCCCTATCCCTCTTGTACATATAGACACTCATTACAAGATACCTGAGATGATAGAGTATCGGGACAAACTCGCGCTTGAATGGAAGCTGAACATGGTTTACGGGGAAAATATTACAGCTCTTGAGCAAAAGCAGACCTATCCGGATGGAAATACCGACCGGATAACTTGCTGCAGAAATCTTAAGAGTGAAGCATTAAAACATACACTGGACGGCAGTTGGTCCCGTTACAGAATGGATCACAATTTACAACGGTATGTACAGGATAACAATATAGAGCCTTATACCGGTGTTATTGTGGGTGTCAGAGCGGATGAAGAAGGTTCGAGGTCAAAAGAAAGATATTTCTCGCCGAGGGATAAGAATAACGAATGGGATGTTGGAGAGCAGCCTCCTGAATTCTGGAACCAGTTTAAGACCGATTTTGCTCCGGGGACCCATGTCCGCGTGCATCCATTACTTGACTGGACAGAATTGAATATATGGGAATATATAAGAAAAGAAAGTATACCTGTGGTATCCCTGTATTTTGACAAGGGTGACGGAAAACGTTACCGTTCGCTTGGCTGCTATCCATGCACAAAGCCGGTAGACTCCACTTCGAAAAATGTAGATGAAATAATAGAGGAACTGAAAAGCGGCAAGTTTTCCAATATTGCCGAAAGGTCAGGCCGGGATCAGGATAAGGAAGACGGCGGCGGATTGGAAACCTTAAGACGTGACGGATATATGTGAGGGAAAAATGACTGACAAAGAACATATGAACATAGTGATAGTAGGGCATGTGGATCACGGCAAGTCTACCGTTATCGGCAGGCTTTTAGCAGATACAGGGTCGCTTCCAGAAGGAAAGCTTGAATTTGTAAAACAAATGTGCTTTAAGAACGCAAAGCCGTTTGAATATGCTTTTCTTCTGGATGCCTTGAAAGATGAACAGTCACAGGGTATTACGATAGATACGGCCAGATGCTTTTTCAAAACCAAAAAGCGGGATTATATTATTATTGACGCTCCCGGTCATATTGAATTTTTGAAAAACATGATAACCGGAGCAGCCCGCGCCGAAGCAGCATTGCTTGTAATAGACGCCAAAGAAGGCGTTAAAGAGAATTCCAGAAGGCACGGATATCTTTTATCGATGCTGGGGATAAAACAGGTAGCCGTTCTTGTTAATAAAATGGATCTTGTGAATTTCGACGAGAATACTTTTGAATCTTTAAAAAAAGAATATACAGCATTTCTGAACAAAATAAATGTAAAAGACGTTAATTTTATTCCTATAAGCGCAAGAGACGGGGATAACCTCGTTTCTTTATCCGGGAATTTGAGCTGGTATTCGGGAATGACAGTACTTGCTCAGCTTGATCATTTTGTTCATGAGGTCCCTGACGGACAAAAACCTTTCCGTTTTCCGGTTCAGGACGTTTATAAATTTACCCGGGAAAGCGACGATAGAAGAATAGTTGCCGGTACTATCGCTGCAGGTTCGATAAATGCAGGAGATAAAGTTCTATTTCTTCCATCGCGGAAAAATTCAAGGATAGAAAGCATTGAAAGTTTTAATACGGAAAAGAAAAAGAGAGCTTTCGCAGGGCAGGCTGTCGGGTTTACGCTGGATACCCAGATTTATGTCCGGCCGGGAGAGCTGATGATCCTGGAAAACAGCGGAAATCCTCCGAAGATAGGAAATCGCTTCAAAGCCAATATATTCTGGGTCGGAAGAGCTCCAATGATAAAGGACAAATCTTATAAACTGAAATTAGCAGCAACGAGAGCGTCAGTTAAACTTGTTGAGATCAAGCAGTCTCTTGATGTGTCGGATTTAACGGCAGTGAACACAAAAAGGCAGGTAGACAGGCATGATGTGGCTGAATGTATCTTTGAAACTGCTAAACCGATAGCTTTTGATACTATAGGAGATCTTGAGGTGACAGGACGGTTTGTTATTATCGATAATTATGAAATAGCCGGCGGGGGAATAATTATTGAAAATCTACAGGAAAATGAATCTATCCTTAAGGAGCATATAAAGAACAGGGAAAACATTTGGGATAAAGGATTGATAGAATCGGATGAGAGGGAAAAAAGGAACAAACACAGGTCGAAGTTTGTTGTGTTTGTTGGAGCTCCAAGTGATGTTAAACAAAGCATCGCAAAAAAACTGGAAAGGGAACTGTTTGATAAAAACCATAATGTTTATTATATGGGCTTATCCAGCATTGATTACGGTTTGGATGCCGATATAAAGGCGTATGATTTGTATATGGAGGAAAAAGTAAGAAGATTAGGAGAATTGGCGAGAATTCTTACGGATACGGGGTTGATATTTATTACAACGATAGACAATGCGGATGATTTTGACATTGAAATATTAAAGATGTTAAGCGAGCCGAATGAAATAGCGGTGGTAAGTGTTGGAGAAAGCGGGTTGGTAAAATTTAATCCGGACCTGGAAATAAAGGAATACAATGATACTGCGGATGCCGTAAGAAAAGTCATAAATCTTTTGATGCATAAGGAGGTGATATTAGAGTATTATTTGTAAAAATAAGCCCGAAATCCGAAGTAGAGAGTACACCATTATTGGCATTAAGAATATTGATATTTTAGTAGGATTTCGGGTTCGATTCCGCTGATTAAGAAACAACCATATACGCTTTTCTTTACTTTAACTTGAATATTCCTACTTCGTTTTTAGGGATAAGTATTCTTGTTGAAGAATGAGAGATACAATGCTATAATCCCTACCAAACAGGTATAGATTGTGTACTTTCATTTAGAGAGGATCAATTATGAAACTATCGTATAAAGGGGATTATGCACTAAAAACGCTTCTGGACCTATGTCTTTACGGCAAAAAGAAGACAGTGAGAATCAAGGATATCTCTGAAAGGCAGGATATTCCTGTCAAGTATCTGGAACAAATAATGACGCTGCTTAAAGGCTCCGGTTATGTGAACAGCAAAAGAGGTCCTGAGGGCGGGTATTCATTAGGCAAAAAACCGGAAAATATTACACTCGGAGAAATTGTAAGACTGATAGAAGGGCATACATCGCCGATTGCCTGCGTGAGTACTTCTTGTTACAAAAAATGTGATGATGAACCGGGATGCCCTTTTAAAAAAACATGGCTTGAAGTTAAGAACGCAATAAATGGAATTGTTGATAAGACGACTATTTCGGATATCTGCGAAAGAGCTGAAAAAATGAGGGCTGAGAAGTCAGCTAATTATCAGATTTAAAAGCAAGGAGACAGTATGAAAACATTTAATAAAAAAAGGCTTTAAATAAGAAAAATGAGTCAAAATATGCCCAATTCAGCGGAACTTGGGCTGTTGATGACGAGATCTTACCTAAAAAACTGTAGTAGATAGCATAATCTGACTTAGAAGATTAGTGTCTTTCCGGGATTTTTTGGCTTAACTTTTACTCTTCCATATTGTATAATATGTATTAGTGTTTTCATCTATGCCCTGCACCCGAAAAAGTGAGCATGCCATATACCTGAACGAAGGGAATGGTATGTGGTGGTACAGGATTAGTGTTGTCATTTTAGCTAAAGGGGAATAGACGTGGATCCGAAAAAGCTTGAAAAAATATTGAAAAAGTTTAATGTTACCCGTGTTTTGGTGCTTGGGGATGTTATTCTTGATGAGTATATATTCGGTAAAGTCAATCGTATCTCGCCTGAAGCGCCGGTTCCTGTTGTGGAAGAACAATCCAGAACGCTACTTCCGGGCGGGGCGGCTTACGTGGCTTCCCATATCTCTAATTTTGGAGGAAAAGCGCACCTTATCAGCGTCATAGGTGACGATGTTTATGGAGAAAAAGTAACCAGCGAGCTTTCTAAAAAGGGCATCTCCGCTTTCGGGCTTGTGAAAGATTCCGAACGGCCGACCATACTTAAAACCAGGGTTATTGCCCAGCACCAGCAGATTGTCCGCATTGACTCAGAAAAAAGAACACATGTAAGTCCTGCCATAGTAAGACAGCTTTTGAGCCGTGTCGAGTCTCTCATGGATGAAGTGGATGTGGTTATTATCTCCGATTACGGCAAGGGCGTCGTTATCCCTTCCGTCTTCAAGGAAGTAATTAAAATGGCGAAAAGGAAAAAAATAAAAATTGCCGTGGATCCAAAACCGGCATACTGTCTGCTTTATAAGGGTGTTACTGTGATAACTCCAAATGCGAAGGAAGCAGAGGGTTCGGTGCATAAAATTATTAAGGACGAAGCTTCGCTCTATTCAGTCGGTAAAGAACTTCTTACAAAAATAAAAAGCGACTCGGTATTAATAACACGCGGAGAACACGGGATGACTCTTTTTGAAAAAGGAAAAAAGCCCGTTACTATTCCCACTTACGCGAGAGAAGTTTATGATGTTACAGGCGCCGGAGATACGGTTATTGCAGTACTGGCGATGGCGCTTGCTTCAAAAGCTTCTTTACTCGATGCTGCGTATCTTTCAAATTTTGCCGCGGGTGTGGTTGTCGGCAAAGTCGGCACGGCTCCGCTTTCAATGATGGAGTTAAAACAGGCGCTTAATGAACACAAAAATTAAAACACTATATGCCCTTGTCAGGGTTGTTAAGGCCTTGAAGAAAAATGGTAAAAAAATTGTATTTACCAACGGATGCTTTGATATTATTCACGTCGGGCATACGCGGTATTTAAAAGCAGCAAGGAAGCTCGGGGATGTGCTTATAATTGCCGTTAATAGCGATGCTTCTGTTAAGCGTTTGAAAGGTCCCGGCAGGCCTGTTAATAACGAGAACGACAGGATGGAGATACTTTCGGAATTCCCCTTTGTGGATTTAGTAGTGCTTTTTAAAAAGGACACTCCGTATGATACGATAAAAGCAGTACTTCCTCACGTGCTTGTAAAGGGAGGGGACTGGTCTGTTGAAAGTATTGTCGGCGGCGATTTAGTCAAAAATGCAGGAGGCAAGGTTTTTAATATTCCTCTTATAAAAAACAAATCAACTACAAATATAATTAAAAAGGCTGGTAAAAGTGGAAAAAATGGTAAAAAGTAAACTAACCGGAGTTTTTATATTGGCAGGTATAATTCCCGTGGTACTTCTAACTGTTTATTTTTCGTTTCAATCGTCCGGTTTGAATATTGCAGGAAAACCAAACACGCCGAATGTACTTCAGAGCGAGAAGAATAATGCTGTCTCTCTTACTGCCAGGAATTCCTGGTATTTGACTATGATTCTCCGGAAAGTTGAATTGGCTGGACGTATGGGCGGTGACGTTATCGCCGGTGTTTTTAAGAGGCAAAACGCGTTTTTTACCCAGGAAGATTATAGAAAAATTAAAACCGACGCCGGTGGAAAGTTCCTCTGGAGTCCCGAGAAAGAAGGAGGGGTTCTTTTTGTCAGCGGCAGTTATAAGGAGGCTTCAAAGGACGGAAAAATCCCGGTTATTGGTGCTTACCTGGATAGTACGCTCTCTCTGATCGAGAAAAATGGGACTGTGATTGAGTCTGTCTATATTATGACTGAAACAGCTGTCAGAAAATACCCCTGGGCCAAAATTGATGATCTTGTTAAGACAGGGCTTTATAAAGTCGGAAATTATAAAATTAAAGCAGACAGCTTGTTTATGAATGAAGATTCTTCGCCTTACCGTATCGCAGGTCCTGATTTGAATAAAAGCAGGATGGAGATTTGGACGGAAGCATACTGGAATCAGGAATCGAAGAGCTGGATGATCTCGTACTTCATGCCTCTTTATATTGACGGTGTTTACAAAGGAGTGCTCGGCGCTGATATATCACTTCAAAAGCTTCTTGAAAAACTTATCGGAAAGGACCAGGCAAAGAAATTTACTTATCCGGATACTTTCCCTGCCGTGCTTACAAAAAACGGCGTGCTTGCAGCTTCTTCAATTTACGGCTACGACATGCTGAAGATTGACGGTGCGGTAACAGCGCAATCCGACCTTAAAAGTTATGGTAATGAAGGTTTTCAATCGTCCCTTTCCCGTGTTCTTGATCCCAAATTCTGGGAGAATACAACAAGGGATGAAGAGCTCGGAGGGGTTGAGAGCGTTTCCGTAAACAAAAAAGAGTATTACCTTGCCCATTTTCCGGTGAGAACCGGAGGACTTTCTCTGGTGTTGTTTATCCCCGCGGTTAATCTCGAAAAATCCGCGGCAGTTTCGGTTACAACTGCAAAGTCAAAAAGTAGCGGGATTAATATTGCCGTACTCGGTACAGGTCTTTTATGCACAGGGCTTTCTATAGTTTTTATGGTTATTCTTTTGAATTACGTTTCAAAAAATACTGAGCTCTCAAGTGAAGACGGAACTCTCCGGTCATCCGCGACTATGCTTACAGAGGAAAAGAAAATATTTGATGACAAACTCCGGGAATTTGGCGAAAGAAATACGGAGCTGGGGAATCAACTGGAGAAAGTCAGGACGGAGCTGAAAGAGGCTCTGGCTAAAAACGGCGGTGCAAAACCTGATCTTTCGCAGTATATTTCTATTAATGAGTTTAACATGAAACTTGAAGCTGAAAGAAAAGGGCTTCTTTTGAAGATAAGTGAAATTGAAAAATCAAAGAATGATTTTGAACGCAGGTTAAATGAGAAAACAGCGGAATATAGAAAGCTTATTATGCAGCCGGGGACGGCATCAGGGGAACCGGATCCGAACAAGTACATTAAAATAGAAGATTATAATAAAAAACTTGAAACGGAAAGAAAGAATTTTATCAGCAAGGTTAACGAGCTGGAAAAGGTTGGGGCAGAGCTTGAAGTCAGGTTTAATGAATCGAAAATTGATAAGAATAGACTTGAAGAAAAGCTTTCGGAGTTAACAAAAAACTCCTCATCGAAAAACGGGAACGACCAGGGTATGGTCCAGCGTTTGGGAGAGGTTCAAAAGGCAAATGACGGTTTTAAAGAAAATTTTGAAAAATTAAAGGGCGAGAATGAACAACTTGTTAACAAAGTTAAATCTTTGGAAAACGAAGGTAGGAATCTCGCGGAAATGCTTGTTTCAAAATTTGAAGAGGAAAAGAAGAATTACAATATAAAAGTGGAGGAGTTAAATAAACAGGTAAATATAGAAGCCTCAAGGGTTGTGGAACTGGAGAATAAAATTAAAACAGATTCCGTGAAATTGGCCCAGATGGATCCTTCAAGGTTTATCCCCCTTGCCGAGGTTAACACCAGAATAGAGGCGGATAGAAAGAATTTTGTATTAAAGATTCAAGAGTTGGAAAACCGGTTAAAAACAGCCGTGGAAAAACCGGATCCTGCACGGTTTGTGCCTCTGGATAAGGTAAACGAAGAAAAGGCGGCAAGGGAAAAGGAAAATAAAGATGAAGTGGCAGTGCTTGAAAAGAAACTTATGGAAGCTGCTGCTGTAATGACCGGCATGAAGCAGTTGGAGGAGAAGAATAAGGCACTTGAAGAAAAACTTGTAGAAGTGTCTCAGGTTGCTGCCGGAGCAAAACAGCTTGAACAAAAAGATAAGGAACTTGAGGCAAAACAAAATGAGATGGTTTTTAAACTGCAAGAGAGGGAACAACAATTTGCAGAGCTGCAGGCTTTAAAAAACAGGGAAGTTGAGGCAGGGCAAAAAGAGCAGGCTGATCTTAGCGCGAAATTGCAGGAGGCCGAAAAACAGCTTGGTGAATTGAATAGTTTAAGAGAGCTTGCGGGTGCCAAAGATAACGAAATACAAGAAAAACAAAGACAGCTGGCCGAATTGGAAGAAAAAAATAATAGTGTTTTAAAAGAGAAAGAAGAGTATTTTGAGGTCAGGTTAGCAGAGATGGAAAAGAAAGTCAAAGCCGCCGAGGAAAAGCCGGTAAATACTGCCGAGTTTATGCCTGTAGAAAAAGTTGCAGATCTGGTGACCGAACGGCTTGAAGCTCAGGATCAAAAATACGCAGGAAGAATAAGAGATCTGGAACAGGCTCTAAAAGCAGAAAAGGAAAAACCTGTGGCGGATCTGTCTGCTTATGTCCCTCTTTCCGAACTGCAGGCTAAAATAGAAGAAGAAAAGAAATCTGCTCTTGACAGGATTAATCAGCTGGAAACTGCTGTTAGGGCTTTAAATCAGGAAAAGACCGGCCTTGCGGTACAGCTGGCTGAAGTTGCCTCCTCTAAAGATGCTGCGCAGAAGGTTATGGCTACAGTCGGTGAAGCAACCAGAAGAATGGAAGAAGACAAGTTGAAAGCATCCGGGAAGGTGCGGGAACTTGAAATGATAAAGCTTGATTTGGAACAAAAATATATGTTATTGGTGAATGAAAATAAAAAAATGACGGAAGCTCTTAATGTTGTTGAAGGCAGGAAAAAAGAGACCGATAAACAGGCTCAATCTTTGATACTTAAAGTAGGAGAGGATCAACAGGCTCTTAAAGAGAAGATAAAAGATCTTGAAGAACAAAAAGGGGAACTGACTGCGGAGCGTGATGCTGCAAGGAAACATTACGAAATCATGAGAAAAGAACTCGAGCAGGAGCAGGCAAAACCTCTGCCGGTTTTCTCTGTTGAAACAAAAACGGATACTGAAGATAAACAAAAAAGAAAGCTGGAAATGGTTATCGAGAGGACGTCTGCTTTTAAATCGGATCTGAATATTGAGGAGCCGGGTAAAGAAAAGCCGGTTGAAAAATCTGAAAATAATGAAACTGATTTAAAGTCTAAAACTGAACAAGCCGGCGGAAAGCATGATTCCTTTGATATTTATACTGCTCCTTCTCCTGCAGCTCCTGTTTCTTCGCCCGAGCATTCCGAAGAAGAGGAAAATAATCTTCTGGTCGTGGATGATAAAGGTGAAATAATTAAGATCTTCGGGGATTCTCTTTATAATATGGGTTACAGTGTTTATATCGCAAGAAATGCCAAACTTGCAAAACAAAAGCTTACTATGGGAAATTACAGGAATGTAATTATCAGCGCAAGCCTTGCGGACGGGGATTATAAAGAGTTCTTTGAATCGGTTAAAAAAGGTGATGCTAAATATGCGGAAAGGATCGTCTTCTATAATAATGAAGAGACAAAGGATAAAGAGTTTCTGTCCGATAAAAAAATAATGAAATCCGGAAGTACGGAAGTAGATATAAAAAAATTGATGATTTAAAGACAGCAAGTACAGTAAACGAAGCAGGGGAAGCAAAAACAGAAGTTGAGCGAAGTATTAAGTATCTAACCGTAAATCTTCGCGAAATCCGCCTAGGCGGAGGAAGCAAGTACAGCAAAGAAAGCAGAGAAAGTGAACAAAGTTAAGGAAGTTGAGCAAAGTCTAAATATAAAACCATAATACTTCGCGAAATCCGCCTAGGCGGATGTGAAATCGTTTTTCAAAAAGGAATTAAAATGCCAATTTATGAATATAAGTGCGATAAATGCGGTCACTTATTTGAAGTACTGCAAACAAAGAATAAACAGTCGGAAAAATGCGAAAAATGCGGGGCTAAAGCGCCAAAACTTCCTGCCTCCCGCGTAGGTTTTGTCTTTAAGGGATCCGGTTTTTATGTTAATGACTACAAAAAGAGCGGAAGCTCCAGTGGAAGTACGGGAAAAACAGAGGATAGAGGACAGAAGTCGGAGGGCGGTGCAGATGCTCAGAAGGGCGGAGGCTCAGATGCGCAGAAAAGCGGAAGCGGAAGTCAGAAGTCGGAAGCTGTGAAAACGGCAAAAGCTGAAGACAGAAGCCAGGGGTCAGAGGGCGGAAAAAAAGCCGGAGGAACAGAGGCACGGAAAAAACCGAGGGCGGAAGACGGAAAAGGCAGTTGAGCAAATCTTAAATAGATAACCATAAATCTTTGCGAAATCCGCCTGGGCGGAAGGGCGGAGAATCCTGTAGTTTTGCAATCTCTACAAAAGATCCGCCCAATATAACTGGCGGATGTGGAATCATTCTTCAAAAAGGAGTTAAAAAGTGCTAAGTGAAGCTGTAGATATTGAGCAAAGTCAAAATATCAAACCATAAATCTTTGCGAAATCCGCCTAGGCGGAAGAAATGAGAACGGAAAATAAAGCAGCAAAGAAGGAGTCCAAGAGTGATAAGTAATGTGATAGATAAGAAGTGGCAGGCTTACTGGGAAAGTAAAGGGCTTTTTAAAGCAGAGGATTTCTCGGAAAAACAGAAATATTATGTTCTTATGATGTTCCCGTACCCTTCCGGCAGCCGTCTTCATATGGGACATTGTAAAAACTATGTCATAGGAGATGTGGTTTCCAGATATAAGAAAATGCAGGGTTACAACGTCTTGCATCCTATGGGTTGGGACGCTTTCGGGCTTCCTGCGGAAAACGCGGCTATAAAAAATAATGTTCACCCGAAAGAATGGACTTATAAAAATGTTGAAGTTATGAAACAGCAGTTGAAAAAAATCGGTATCTGTTATGACTGGAGTCGTGAGATTGCTACTTGCGCTCCTGATTACTATAAGTGGACTCAATGGCTTTTTCTGAAGTTTTACGAAAAAGGTCTTGCTTACAAGAAAAAGAAAGAAGCTAACTGGTGTCCAAAGTGTCTGACGGTTATGGCAAATGAAGAGGTCGTTGACGGGGTCTGCTGGCGGTGTAAAACGGAAGTTACAAAAAAAGAACTGGATCAATGGTTCTATAAAATAACCGACTATGCGGACAGGCTGCTTGAAGATATTAAAAAACTTAAAGGCTGGCCGGAAAAAGTCAGGATAATGCAGGAAAACTGGATAGGTAAATCTTTTGGTGTGGAAGTGGATTTTAAAATAGAGGGAACAGACGATAAGATATCTGTTTATACTACCAGAGTTGACACAATCTTTGGCGTGACATATCTGGTGATTGCTCCGGAGCATCCGCTTACGCTAAAACTTGTAAAAGGCACAAAATATGAACCTCAGGTTAAAGAGTTTTCCGATAAACTTAAAAAACAATCCGAGATAGCAAGAACCTCTGACCTTACGGAAAAAGAAGGGCTCTTTATAGGCTCTTATGCGATTAATCCGTTTAACGGAGATAGAGTTCCTATATATGCGGTTAATTACGTCATTATGGAATACGGTACGGGTGCGGTAATGGCAGTTCCTGCCCATGATCAGCGCGACTTTGATTTTGCGAAGAAATATAATCTTCCTGTTAAAGTTGTAATTCAGCCGGAAGGCGGGAGTTTGTCCGGGGAAACAATGACGGAAGCGTATGTGAATGACGGGTTCCAGGTTAATTCAGGAGAATTTAACGGAAAGAAAAATACGGAAGCTATTGAGCTGATGGCTGAATTTGTGGAGAAAAATAAAATCGGTAAGAAAGCTATAAAATTTAAATTAAGGGACTGGCTTATCTCCAGACAGCGCTACTGGGGGGCGCCTATTCCCGTTATCTATTGCGATAAGTGCGGAATTGTGCCGGTGCCGGAGAAGGATCTGCCGGTAGAACTTCCTTTTGTCTCAGATTTTAAACCGAAGGGGGGAGCTTCTCCTCTTGCTTCCGTAAAAGAATTTGTAGAAGTTAAATGTCCCGGGTGCGGCGGAGAGGGAAGAAGAGAAACGGATACCATGAATACCTTTATTTGCTCTTCCTGGTATTTCCTCCGTTACTGCGATCCTGAAAATAATGCAGCGGCTTTTGATATTGAAAAGGTGAAGTACTGGATGCCTGTAGATCAGTATGTCGGAGGGGTTGAACATGCAATACTGCACCTGCTGTATTCCAGGTTCTTTACTAAATTTCTCTATGATCTAAAGCTTGTTGACTTTGATGAACCTTTTACTAATTTGTTTACTCAGGGTATGGTCTTGAAGGACGGACAGGTAATGAGTAAATCAAAGGGCAATACGGTTGAGGCTGATCCGCTTATTGAGAAATATGGCGCTGATGTAGTCAGGGGTTTTATACTTTTTGCCGCGCCTCCTGAGAAAGAGCTGGAGTGGAATGATAAAGGCATTGAAGGCCTTCATCGGTTTTTAGGACGTGTTGAAAGATTTGTCGAAACTTCAATACCTGTAATTAAAAAAACAGGACAAATTGAACCAAAACTTTTAAGTAAAGAGCTTAAGGAATTTTATGTCAGTATTAATAAAACCGTAAAAAGAGTAACGGAAGATGTGGAAAAGGATTTTCATTTCAATACGGCTCTGGCAGCTCTTATGGAGTTTACTAACTATCTGTATCTTTTTAAGGTGCCTGAAGGGGAAGAGAAAGCTTTCCCCCCCCTGTTAAAACTGGCGGTTGAAGATCTTGTGCTTCTGCTGGCTCCTTTTACGCCTCATATTACTGAAGAACTCTGGGAGAAACTGGGTTATAAGGAAAGTATATTCCTTCATTCACTTCCAAAGTGCGATCTTGAGTATATCAGCGGGGAAGAGGCGGTAATTGTACTTCAGGTAAACGGGAAATTACGCGGGCGCCTCACCGTCTCCCTGGATATCGAAGATGAAAAAGTAAAAGAGCTTGCACTGAAAGACGAGAAAATTATTGCTTTTCTTTCGGGAAAAACTGTAAAAAAGGTAGTGGTGGTAAAAAATAAACTGGTAAACATAGTGGCAGTATGAATACAAAAGATTTAGTGCAGTTTAAATATAATTTTCTAAATCTCAGATGGCTTATTGTTATCGCCGCTGCTTATATGGCCGTTTTCTCCGCGGCCAATGACGGCTTGCAGCTTGTTAACTATGTTAATATACTCGTTTTGTTTTTTATCCTTTCCAATATTTTTCTCTACTTTATTTCTTTGGAGTATTTCAAGGAAAACAACTTCAGGTATATTATTTTTATAGGCGATATAATCCTTGTTTCCCTTGGGATATATTTTACGAAAAGTGCCGGTACGGATTTCTTTCTTCTTTATTTTTTGGTAATTGTAATAACGGCTCTTGGAAAGGATATTAAAGCAAGTATAATATCGACAATTATCGCTTCTCTTCTTTATTCCTGGCTCCTCATAAATAAAGATGTAAATATTTATGATGTTAATATTTACATGAGAATACCTTTCCTCTTTGTGGTCGGGCTTTTTACGGGTTTTCTTTCTGAAACTGTGAAAAAAGAAGAGACACATGTTAAAGATCTCCGGCTTATTCTGGCTATTACCGAGATAATGAATGAAAATATTGATTATTATATCATGGTGCAGCTTTTAGATCCTCTTTTTGAGAAAATTGATGTGATCTCAGATTGGGAAGTTGCGGTTTATGATAAGAAGGTGAAAAAATTTAAACTATTGCGAGAGGATGACGAATTTTCCGCGAGTGAAATGGATCCGGAGATTGTAGATCTGCTTATTAATCAGGCAAAAATATATATAGGTAAAAGTTTTATCTATTTCCCGCAGGCCAGAGATAAAAAAGTCACAGGGTTTTTGAGAGTTAAACCGAAAAATATGAAAGAATTTTCCGAGCAGGATTATGATCTTTTTATGACTCTGGCCGGAGAATTCGCTCTGGTAATAGAAAGAAACAAATTGTATGAAGAGGTGAAACATCTTGCGGATATGGATCGCCTTACCGGCTTGTATAATTACGGATTTTTCTTGGAACAGTCGGATAATCGGGTTAATCACAAAAAAGATTTTGCGATAATCATGATAGATTTGGATAATTTTAAAACATATAATGATACTTATGGTCATGTTTCCGGTAATACATATTTGAAAAATATTGCGAATTATTTTAAATCTGAATTAAAGGGATGTGTGTTGGCACGTTATGGTGGAGATGAATTTACAGTGCTCAGAGACGGAAAAAATGAGGATATAGGTGCTTTTCTTAAGAACTTCAAAAGCGTAATGGATGCTAAATTTATTGAATATGAAAAGAAAATAAAGGTGACGATGAGTATTGGTTATGCGCTCTTTCCTCAAGATGGTATTACATCTGAAGAGGTTTTATCAAAAGCTGATAAATGCCTGTACAAAGCGAAAAGATCTGGAAAAAACAGGATAGCATACCTGTAGTTAATGCTTAGAGTTTAGAGTCTTGGCAAAAGAAACGGAAAAAGCAAAGTGCCATTATCCCTCTAGTTTATGCTTTGAGGGTCAGATGCTTAGCAAAAGCAAAATGTTTCCATCTGTGATATCTATTAGCGTTTATCTGTGTCATCAGCCCGGAGTTTCGGGCGGGTTTTGCTTGAGTTTTCATCTAAAACAAAGTACAATTAGAAATAAGGATAATATAATGATGTTTACGGATAAGTGCTATTGTAGTTTACTTATCAGGGGGACAATATGAAAAATATTTTTGTTTTGGTTGTAGGGCTTTTGCTTCTATCCGGTTGCGCTTCTATGAAGCCTAATATGGATCCGGGAATAAAAAAGATTAACATTCCGGTGGTCATAAACGGTACTTCACAGTATGGTATAGATACTGAAATGACGGACTTTATCGTAAAGCAATTTCTGATTGATGGCCGGCTTCAAGTAGTTGCCAAAGACCAGTCAGATGCGCTCCTTGAGGGGACTATACGGCTCTATCAACTGCAGCCAATGGCCTATGATGTTAATAATGTAATTATTTCCTATAGGATTAAAATAATCCTGGATGTAAAGTTTACTAATCTAAAAACCGGCAAAGTAATATGGGAGCAGAAAGAAATTGGAGGAATAGGCGGCGGGGCGACCACCTTTACCGTACAGGGGACGAGCATAGAAACTGAGGTTGGTGCCAGGCAGCGGGTTTACAGGTCTCTTGCAGAAGGGATTGTCAACAGGGTCATTTATGGCTGGGAAAGTTACTAAACCCATAGCTCCGGTATATTTTGTTGCCGGCAATGATGAGTTTAATAAAGACAAAAAGGTAAAAGAAATATTAAGAAAGTCTTTACCTGCGGAAAATAAAGATTTGAATTACACAGAAATAGAATGCAAGGGTAAAGCCGGCGGGGAAGAAGATGAAGACGGAGACCCTGCTGAAAGCGAAGAAGAATCCGGCAGCCGCCGGGCAAAGAGTAATTTTGTTTTTGATTTTGATTCGACGATTAAGACCGTGCCTTTTCTTGCAGACAGGCGTGTGGTTGTCCTGCGGGAATTTGAAAAACTTCGAAAAGACCTTAAAGATACTCTTCTGGAATATGTTAAAACTCCGGTAGAATCAACTGTTTTAATATTAGTAAGCAAAGACGTGAAAAAAAGTGATTTTGAAAAAGGGGCTGCTTACAAGAAGATTTCCGCCGCAGCTTCTTCGACAACCTTTACTTATTATCAGCTATATCCTAATCAACTTGGTTCTGAGATAAAAAAGAAATTATCCGAATTGGGAAAGACGATATCCCAGGAGGCCGTGGATATACTTGTCGAGAGAGTAGGAAGTAATATGAGAGACCTTGACTCTGAGATAGAAAAAGTGATACTTTATATCGGTGATAAAAAACATGTAGATGAAGTTGATGTGGAGTTTTTAGTGAGCGGACTTGATGCGAGAAACATATTTGATTTTGTTAATGCCCTGGCAGAAAGAAATCTGGTCAAATCTTTAAAAATAATTGATGATATATTCTATGTCTACGATAAACATGCTGCCGGTCCGATGATAGTCGGGGCTGTATATGGTCATTTTAAGAAAATTTGGACGGCTAAAGTCCTTCTTCGTGCCGGAATTCCTGAAAACTCTATTGCGGGAAAGCTTGGCGTGCATCCTTACTTTATCTCCGGACTTCTTACTCAGGCCCGGTTTTATGATGAAAAACAGTTAAAGACAATATTTTCTGAGCTTGCAAAAACTGATAAAGAAACCAAAAGAAAATCGGGAAAGATGCCTTCACAGGTGATTGAGAGTTTGGTATACAAATTGTTACTAAAATGAAAGTTTCTGGGTTCTTGATACCAGGGGCTAGGTAAAAGCATGCCGGATGTTTAGAAGGTTAGAGGGTCGGATGGTTAGCAAAGGTAAGTGCGAAGTACAAAGTGACAGAAGAATGCAATTATTTTGTCGTTCCGTACTGGGACACGGGATCCAGTATCGATTTACTTTGTTAAATATATACCACTTTAATGTGGAACGTGAGCAACGTGATAACGTGTAACATTCTAACGCGGACATTTATAGCAGATGAATTCTCTGAAATAAAAAAGCCGCCGGCTAAAAACCAGCGGCTTGTAGCTTACAGGCAAAGTTTATTTTCCTTTAAGTGAATTAACGTATCTGGTGTATTTTGAAACTTTCCTTGCTCCTGTATTCTTGGGGAAAATATTTTTCAGTGCCGCCCTTTGAATGTTAGGAATCAAGATTTTGAGTAATTTGGAGGCTTCTTCATGGGTTTTTAAACTGAGAAGCTTTTTTTCTGTAACTCTAAGTTTATGTTTGGTAGACCTGTTAATTAAGGTCATTTTCTTGGTCTTTCTTGCTGCTTCTATTGATGATTTAAGTAATGGCAACGTACACCTCCTGAGATTTACTGCGAAGCGCAGTATAAATACTCAAGTAATATAACAAAAATAAGGCGTAAAAGTCAAGATAAACAAGACAATCAAAGTTTGGATAGGTAAATGACCGAAAAATTGAAAAAAATAGGCAGGAATGCAGCAGTAATGACCCTGGCTACAGGACTAAGCCGTATTCTTGGTCTTGTCAGGGATCAGATAAATGCCGCTTTATTTGGAGCAGGTATTGTCTCTGATGCTTTTTATGTTGCCTATAGAATTCCTAATATGTTCCGTGATCTTCTTGCAGAAGGCGCCTTAAGTTCGGCTTTCGTTCCGGCTTTTACCGATTATATGAATAAAGGAGGGAAGGAGGCAGCCTATAGATTGGCCAACCTTGTTATCAGTATTCTTTGCATATTATTTTCTATTCTTATAATTCTTGCCTGGGTTTTTACTCCGTTTCTTATTAAAGTAATTGCTCCCGGTTTTGCGCTTGAAGGGATAAAACTTGCTATTTTGCTTACCAGAATATTGTTTCCTTTTATTGCTTTTATGGGTTTTGCCACCGTTATAATGGGTATGTTGAATTCCGAAGGACATTTTACCGTCCCGGCCCTTGCTCCGGCAATAGGAAACCTTGTAATGATAATTACCGGTATTGCCTTATGTCCGCTATTTTCAAAACTTCCGGAGACTCAGGTCATTGTCTGGTCTTTTGGCGCGCTTTTTTCCGGGTTAGTTCAGGTCCTTATCCAGCTGCCGATAATATATAAGAAGGGCTTTAAGCTGCGCTATGAACTGGACTTTAAAGATTCCGGAATAAGACAGATGGGCCGCGTAATGGCGCCTGCGATATTTTCGAACTCTATCGGACAGATAAATATTGTCTTTGTTAATACTTTTCTTGCTTCGTTGCTTGGCACCGGGGCTATAACTTACATCTACTACGGGTTCAGGCTGATGCAGCTTCCTATCGGCTTGTTTGGCGTGGCTATTGCCACTGCTTCATTTCCTATGTTCTCCTCTTTTGTAGCCGAGGGGAAGACTGAAGAAGCTAAAGATACGATCTCTTCTTCTCTCCGTCTTTCGTTATTTGTGACTGTTCCGGCAACACTCGGACTTATTGTTCTTAGCTATGGAGTGACTGACCTTTTATTCAGGCATGGTAATTTTACGGCAGAGGCCGCAGAAGCAACGGCAATTGTGACTATTTACTATGCTCTGGGATTATCGCTCTTTTCTCTTAATAAAATTATTACGCCTGCATTTTTTGCGCTAAAAAAATCCAATGTTCCGGTCATTTGCGGAATAGTGGCCATACTTACGAACGGACTATTTAGTATTATTTTAATGGAAAAGATGAACTATGCTGCGCTACCCCTGGCAAATACGATCTCAACTTTGTTGAACTTCTTAATGTTGTACTATTTTCTCAGAAAACAAATGGGGCCTCTTGACGGAAAAAATATCCTTAAAGTCTTTTGGAAAGTTCTCCTTGCTTCGTGTATAATGGCAGTTATAGCGTGGCTTTCTTCGGAGTTCTTAAGCAGTGTTTTAACTCCGGGTTTAACAAAGAGAATAGTTGTCGTACTGGTTCCGATACTTCTGGCGTTACCGGTTTATCTGGGGCTGGCACGGTTTTTAAAAATAGAGGAAGCAAAATTATTCACGGACGCAGTTGCAAGAAGGCTGGGAAAGCACAAACAGCAAGAGAAGCAAGGGCAGTAAGAAAAGCAAGAGAAGAAAGTGAAGTAAGAGCAGTAAAAGAAGTAAAACAAGTTAACAAAGCAAAAATTTGTATCAGTGGAATCCCGTAGTTCTGTAATCGGTGGAATCGCTTTTCGCAGGATGGTAAATAAATGAAAAAGTGTGTTGCTCTTGTAATATTATTACTTGTGCTCGCTCGCGGTATTTTAGGGGCGCAGGAAATATGCGATTTTGCGCTCTTGAACGGCCGGGTGCTTGATCCGGAATCCGGAACTGATGAAGTTAAAAATATCGGAATAAGATGGGGAAAGATTGTATATGCGGGACCGAAGGGTGTTGAAGCAAAACGTTCTCTTGATGTCTCCGGCCTGGTCGTGTGTCCCGGTTTTATTGATTTCCTGTCTTATGATCAAAATAAAACCGGAGAATACTATAAGGCAGCTGATGGCGTTACGACCAATCTTTCCATGCATGGAGCTTCCATGGCTAACTTTCGAAAGCTTTGGGGAAGGACACAGGGGAATCTGTATCTGAATCAGGGGGGTGCGGTAAGCCAGATCCGCCTTCGTTATTCGGTTGGTCTTATGGGAGCTTATGAAAAACCGACATCAGAACAGATAACAGAGATGTGCCGGCTTGCGGATGCGGCTCTCGCAAACGGGGCTTTGGGGCTTAATTTTAGCTTTGAGTATGTTCCGGGGACTACTACTGAAGAGGCCTTAGAACTTGCAAAAGTTGTAAAAAGGTACGGAGCCATCTGTACGGCGCACCTTAGATATTCCACGATGTATGAAAAAAAGACAAATATAGATGCTATCTTTGAAGCCATAGATATAGTAAGAAAAACGGGTGTTTCTTTCCAAATAGATCATTTTAACAGTACCGGCGGTACCTTCTCCATGAACACCTCTCTGGACCTCATAAAAAAGGCGAATGAAGAAGGTCTTGATATTACTCTGGACATGTACCCTTATAATTCCTGGGCAACCTATCTTGCTTCTGCGAGGTTTGACGGTGACTGGCAAAAAAGGTTCAATATCACTTATAAGGACCTTCAGGTGGCTAATACTTCTGAACGTCTGACTGAAGAGAAATATAAAGCAATAAGAAAAATGAAACGTCCGGCCAACAATCCCCTGACGGTAGCTTATGCTATTCCGGAAACTGATATTGTTGCCGCTCTTAAATTTCCAGGGATGATGATAGGAAGCGACACAATAATAGAAATTGAAAAGAATAACCATCCCCGCGGTGCCGGCTGCTACGCCCGGCTGTTTCAAAAATATGTAAGGGAAGAAAAGATTATTACTCTGATGGAAGCTGTAAGGATGTGTTCTTATTATCCCGCAAAGCGTCTTGAAAAGATATCTTCGGCTATGAAAAACAAAGGGAGAATAAAAACCGGAGCGGATGCTGACTTACTTGTGTTTGATCCGGATAAAATAGTGGAGAAAGCCACTGTGGAAAATCCGGCGCAGTACTCGGAAGGTTTTGATATTGTTATGGTAAATGGGGAGATTGTAAAAGATAAAGATGGTATAAGAAAAGGAATATTTCCGGGAAAACCCATAAAAAGAGATATTTACCCGTACACTCCTCCAAAACCGGTCCCGCCTGCGCTTTTTGTAACACAGGAAAAGACAGCGGCTACTTCAGAAGCGCTTACAGTTCCGCTCTTAGAGCAAAAGACAGATGTTACAAAATGAGTTTGTCGTTAAAGTTAAACCCGGCTGGATTAAATTAACCTATTCAGCCCTGGGCGTTAAAGAAATATCTTTTCCGGTAAAAAGTAAACCTGTTATTGTTTCGCAAAACCCGCCTCTATTTATGAAAAAACTTGGAAAAGAATTGAAAGCGTATTTTTGCGGAAAAAAACAGGGTTTCTCCCCGCCTTTTGATTTTAAATGCTTTACCCTGTTTCAAACAAAGGTTTGGAAGAGTACAAAGAAGATTCCCTACGGCGAAACCAGGCCGTATTTCTGGATTGCAAAAAAAATAGGAAAATCCGGCTCTGCCCGCGCAGTAGGAAATGCCCTTGGAAAAAATCCCTGCCCTATTGTAATTCCCTGCCACCGTGTAATAAAAAGCGACGGGACCCCGGGCGGCTTCTCCGGAGGAAGGAATTGGAAGAAAAAATTGTTGCATCTGGAACGTCTAAAATGACTGAAAAATCCACAGCAACAGGTTTGATTATATTGGTCAGTATTGCAGTCATTGTACTATTTTATTTTGCTCCGGGAGAAGGCGGAATATATCCGCCCTGTCCGACTCATTATCTGACAAATTTCTCCTGTCCCGGTTGCGGTTCTTTAAGAGCTCTGCATAACCTACTTCATGGAAATATAAAAGAAGCCTTCTTTTTCAATCCGTTAATGGTGATGGTTCTTCCCTTTTTAACCGTCTGGTTCCTTCTATATGTACTAAAGTCAATTTTTGCGGTAAAACTACCGGAAGTTAAGTTAAAACCAGCTATTTGGTGGCTGATAATTTCTGGTATAATACTATTTATGATACTAAGAAATTTATCTTTTTACCCGTTTACGTTGTTTAAGTCGTAACAGGCTGTTGAAAACACCTGTCATTCCGGGCTTAGACCCGGAATCCAGTGTCGTGTGACGGAAAGATAAAGCATTATAGAAGGAGTTTTATGATAAAATGCAAAGCGTGCGGTAAAGACAACAATGACAACCTCTGGAAATGCGAGGCTTGTAATTTCCCTCTGCATGACGACGAACGAAGACCCCGAGTAGAGAAACCAAAACCAAAAAATTATATGATCATCTCTATTCTGCTTATTCTTTCCTGCATTCCCACGGCCATTGTCTCTTTTATTTACGGTCTGAAAGTAAACTCCAGTTTTCTCGAGGGAAAATACGACGAGGCAGAAACTTACACCCAAAAAGCCAAACTCTGGGTCTGGATCTCCGTTATTCTCGGAATAATCGTTACCGTATTGTTCATGCTGTTCGTTGTAACTCCCGTATATAACCAAATGGGCCCGCTTGTAGACAAAGAGATGCAAAAACTGTTAAGAGAGTAGTCGACTAAAACAATATAATTTCCCTTTTTGTCATCCTCAACTAGATTGGGGATCCAGCGTCTGTAAGTTTCACTTTTCTGTGCAGATTTACCTGTTAATAAAAATGCCATTGAGCAGATATGTTAATACACCTTCCTGTTTCCGATTGAATCCTGATTGAATCTATTGAAAAAGCTTGAAGAAAAGTATAAAATGAATTTGACAAGGGTGAAACGGTGTATTCAAAATTGCTTTTCTCATGTCTGACGTCTGGGGGAAGATAAGAATATGGGAAAGATTCAAACTGTTTTATGGGAAATTGAGCCACATACAGAAATTAAACACGAAATATTACGACGTTATCTTGCAGCGTGGGTACCTATCTTATCAAAATTTGGGGATCGAATATTATATGTTGATGGCTTTTCTGGACCTGGGGAATATATTGGGGGAAAAGATGGTTCGCCTATAATAGCTATTAAAACTATATGCGAACACAAAACACCTATAAAATCTGAAGTAGTAATGCTATTTATTGAAGCTGATAAAAGCAGATATGATTATTTAAAACAAAAGGTTTCCGGAATAACTAAACCAGTAAATGTTAAGTGTGATTGTGTTTATGGGGAATTTTCTCGTGTTATGGGTTCAATACTTGAAAACCTTGAAAAACAAGGAAGATTACTTGCTCCTTCATTTGTATTTATAGATCCTTTTGGTTTTACAGGAATACCAATGAGTCTCATAAAAAATATTGTGACTAATAAAAGATGTGAAGTATTTATTAATTTTATGATAGAAGAACTAAATAGATTCTTAGTTCTACCTCAAAATGAAGCTGCAATAACTGAGACTTTTGGTTCTGACGATTGGAAAAAGTTTAAAGATGTACCCAATAGGGAAAGCATGCTAATTGCTCATTATAGAGACCAATTAGAAAAATATGCTGGAATTAAGTATGTAAGAACGTTTACAATAGTTAATAGGCATAATAAAAGTGATTACTATTTGGTTTTTGGTACAAACAGTGAAACTGGTTTATCGAAAATGAAGGATGCAATGTGGAAAGTTGATCCAAGCGGTTCTTTTCGATTTTCAGATGCGACTTATAATTCCTCTCAGCCTTTGTTGTTTGAGGATATTCCAGATTTTAATAGACTCAATAAAAGTATTATAGAGAAATATAAAGGGCTAGAAGTTTTAGTTGATGATCTCGAATCTTTTGTAAACATAGAAACATCTTTCAGAAAAGAACATTTAAGAACGGTCTTAAAGAAAATGGAAAAAGCAACTCCTTTAGAATTAATCGTTTTATCCTCAAGAAAGAAGAAATATACGTATCCAAGTGGATGCAAGGTGAAAATAAATTGAAAACGATAACTCGTAAAACATTGCTTTATCAGACAGGAGTGGAATACTCCGACTACTGCTTAAATCATGTACAGGGATGTTCTCACGGCTGTAAGTATCCTTGCTATGCTTTTATGATGAAAAAGAGATGCGGCGTGGTAAAAACTTATGAAGAGTGGCTTGAGCCAAAAATTGTAGAGAATGCTCTGGAATTGCTGGATGCAGAGATACCCCGGTATAAAAATAAGATTAATTATGTGCATATGTGCTTTTCAACAGATCCGTTTATGTACGAGCAAGATCCGGTTTCCGAGTTGAGTATCCAGATAATTGACAAACTAAACCAAGCTGAAAAACCATGTAGTACTCTTACGAAAGGTCTTTATCCGCGGGAGTTGGCAAAAAGAAACGGGAAAAGCAAAAACAATAGATATGGGATTACTTTGGTTTCACTGGATGAGAACTTCAGAAAGAAATATGAACCAAACACATCTGCTTTTAAAGACAGGATCAAATCACTCAAGTATCTTCACGATAACGGTCTAAAGACCTGGGTGAGTATGGAGCCGTATCCTACTCCAAATTTTATTGAACAGAATCTTAAAGAGATTCTTGAAGCTGTCGATTTTGTCGATCAAATCGTCTTCGGAAAACTGAATTATAATGCCGAAGTATCAGTTTTCAAATACCATAAGGAATACTACAATTCCCTAGCCGATTATTTCGTCGGATTCTGTAAAAAAAATGATATTAAATATTATGTAAAAGAAGGCACCGTAACTTCAAAAGTAAAATATATTGATGACAAGGTGCATCGTGAGCTTTGCACCTCGAAAATATAGAATAATTCAGTGAAACTGTTGAAAAACTATGAAGAGCTTAGTTGGAGGCAAGGATATGATAACTTTTATTAAGCTTATTTTGTATAGCCTATTGATTTTTGTTGTTACGTCAATTGTTAATGTTTTGATTGTTATTTTATTAACTCAAATATTCCCAGGTTACATGGCTCATCATATAAGTTTGACATATGAACGGAACATTGGTGAGTTAATAGCAAGGATGGTAGGTTTTACTGGTATACCAATGGATAAAATATTGATTTTAATGGGAATTAGACCATATGGCGAAATTATATATGGTATATTTTGTATTTTTTATCTATTGATGGCATATCTTATATTTATTTGGCAAAAAGGAAAGCATAAAAGAAAAATTATTCAAGTATTTGTTTGTGTTTTTATAGTTTATGTAAGTATTGAATCTTTTTACTACATCCGGGATTGGAACAAATTTTTAAAAAATAAGGCCGAAATAATTAAAGTTTCTCAAATAACTACAAAAAATATTTATGATGATATAGTGAAAATTCAAAAAAGTTATCCTGAATTGGTTGGATTCAAAGATAACGCAAGCTTTTTAAACAACGGGAATGTATATTCAGAATTAAAATTTGAAAATAATGTTGGCCCAATAAGTGAAGAGAATCCGGGAGGAGTTTTAAATACTCCTCAAAGTTGTTTTTTTAGGGTATATATTAAGTGTTCTCCTGAATGGTTTAAACATAAGGTGCTTCCTTCTGGTCACGAACGGCTATATCATATAGATTATCTGGGTAATAATTGTATTTATATCGAGACGGTAATTAATGTTTCTTCGGATAAATTTTCAGAGAAACTCTGGCAAATAGTATGGACTAATTTGAGTGCATTGCATAAAATTGATCAATCAAAAACGTTTGTTTGTAACTAAACAAGTAGTTCTCTAAATCGGGGTAGATTCAGAATCTATTCTTATTGAAAGATCAGTGTTCTAATGCAATAATATTTACAAGGATAGTTTCTTTCAGTGGCATCGTTTTAAAAAAAGGACGTAAAAAAATGAAAGTTATTGTTACCGGGGCGGCGGGGTTTATCGGGAGTTGTATCATTCGAAAGCTGAATGATGAAGGGATTAATAATATCCTGGTGGTGGTGGATCAGTCGGATAATCCTATGAAATGGAAGAATCTGGCAGGGAAGAGGATTGATGACTAAGTAGAGGACTATTACTGTTTTGGAGGATGAATAATGCTGCAGAGAATAAATAATAAAATAGAAGAAATGCCAAAAGGACAGGTTGTTCTTTATAAAAACAGGCTTGAAGTTAAGTTAGAAAAAGAAACAGTATGGTTAAGCCTTAATCAGGTGGCAGAATTATTTGAAAGAGATAAATCTGTAATTTCTCGCCATTTGCAGTGTGTTTTCAAGGAAAAAGAGCTCCGCAGATATTCAACTGTTGCAAAATATGCAACAGTTAAAAATGAGGGCGGGCGTTTAATTGAAAGGAATATTGAATACTATAATCTTGATGCAATAATTTCTGTGGGTTATAGGGTTAATTCCAAAAGGGGAACACAATTCCGTATTTGGGCAACAAACGTCTTAAAAAAGCACCTTGTAAATGGATATACGATTAATGAAAAAAGGCTTCGTTTATCAGAGCATAAATATTGTGAACTACAGAATTCAATAAGGCTTTTAGGAAATATTATTAGCATTGAAAAGGTTTCCGATGAAACTAAAGGACTTATTAGAGTAATAACTGAGTATTCGCGCGCTCTTGATATACTGGATGATTACGACAATCAAAAACTTGCTGTCCCGAAAGGAACAAAACAAGAACGGTATAAAATTACTTATGAGGAAGCCGGTAAAATTATCAGCATGGTGAAAAAAAAATATGTAGATTCAAAGTTGTTTGGGCAGGAGAAAGATGGTAGTTTTAAGAGCTCAATAGGGGCTGTTTATCAGACGTTTGGAGGGGAAGATGTTTATCCAACGGTAGAAGAAAAAGCTGCGAATCTTTTATATTTTATAACCAAAAATCATAGTTTTGTAGATGGAAATAAACGAATTGCAGCAACTCTTTTTGTTTGTTTTTTACAGAATAATAATGTTTTATTAAGGAAAGATGGTAGTAGGTGTATAGAAGATAATACGCTTGTTGCCTTGACTTTATTGATTGCTGCCAGTAAATCACAGGAAAAAGAAAATATGATTAAAGTTATATTGAACTTATTGGTATAATATTAGTCAATTTCTATTATTATTGAAAAATATATGTTCTAATGCAATAATATTTATAGCATAGCTTTTATCAGTGTCCACCTACGGTGAGATCTCGCCTTAGGCGGAGAATCCGGTAGTTTTGTAATTTCTACAAAAGATCCGACCAACATAACTGGCGGAAGTGGAATAGTTTTTAAAAAAAGGACGTAAAAAAATGAAAGTTATTGTTACCGGGGCGGCGGGGTTTATTGGGAGCTGTATTGTCAGGAAGCTGAATGATGAAGGGATAAAGCACATCCTTGCTGTGGACCAGTCGGATAATCCTGTGAAATGGGACAATCTGAAAGGGAAGGTGCTGGACGGGTATGTGGATAAGGATGAACTCCTCAAAGAACTTCCTAAATTCAAACCGAATGCGATAATCCACATGGGGGCTTGCTCCTCCACGATGCAGATGGATACGAAATTTCTGAAAAAGAATAACTTTGAATACTCCAAAGCTCTTGCAGAGTACTCTTTAAAAAATAAAGTTTCCTTTCTCTATGCTTCATCTGCGGCTACTTATGGTAACGGAAATCAGGGATACAGCGATGAAGATAAAAGCACTCTCATCCAGAAACCTCTTAATCCTTACGGCAGATCGAAACAGATGTTCGACCTCTGGCTAATAAAAAACAAACTCCAGAATAAAGTTACCGGTTTCAAGTTCTTCAACGTCTTCGGTCCGAATGAGTACCATAAAGAAGAGATGATGAGTTTGATCTGCAAAGCTTTCGACGGAGTTGCGGCGGGAAAACCTATGTGTCTTTTTAAATCCTACAAAAAAGGTTACGCCGACGGCGAACAGAAGAGGGATTTTATCTACGTGAAGGATGCAGTGGATATTGTTTACTACTTCCTGACACATCCAAAGAAGAGAGGTATCTTTAATGTCGGCACGGGCAAAGCAAGGAGTTGGAACGATGTGGCCAAGGCCCTTTTTGCATCCGTCAAAAAGAAACCAAAAATAGAATATATAGAAATGCCTGTGATCATCCGTGACAAGTACCAGTATTTCACCGAAGCCGATATGACAAAACTCCGCCATGCCGGCTGTAAACACGAATGCATGACCCTGGAAGCCGCAGTGAAAGACTATGCTAAGTATTTAAAGAATAAGAGTTACTGGTGAGACAAAAAACAATTACTAAGGATTAAGCACTAATAACTAAACAATGACTAAGGTTAAATCACTAAGCACTAAACATAATGAAGTTTATAATATAAATACAAAGATTTTGTTTAAGAATTATAATTAGGTGATATTTAGTGATTGTTTAGTTCTTAGAATTTAGTAATTCAGACTGTGTCGCAATTATTTCTAGAAACACCGTTCTTTGACAACTGGAACCAAGAAGCG
>MFGV01000086.1 GCA_001778375.1 Candidatus Firestonebacteria bacterium RIFOXYD2_FULL_39_29 | reverse complement strand
TTACCTTTGCCTGCACTGGACTTTCACCAGCTTAAACAAATACGCTTCCCTTGGCACACTAGAATTTAGTGCTTTATTCTTAGTTATTGTTTAGTTATTAGTGCTTAGTCCTTAGTAATTTTCTTACCCTTAAAAGATGCTCAGCACAAAAGAAAACACCTTATTGAAGACACCCTTCTTCTCGTCTTCTTTCTGCACCAGAACAAGGGTTTCGAACTTATCCGGCGTGGTCAGGTTAAGTTCATTCTTTGCCACGCTCTCAATTCTCTCAAGGGACCTTAGTTTTGAAATTTCTATGTTTAAAATCCTGTTGTAGTTCGTCAATTCTGCTTTTTTCTTCTCCAGCTTATTTATTTCATACCCCGTGCGAACATTGTCAAGGTTTAGCCAGACAAAGAAAAGAACTGCTATCAGTAAGCCCGTTATAATCTTCATTTTTTCTCGGCCACCCGTAATTTCGCGCTCCGGCTCCTTCTGTTTTCCGCCGTTTCGCTATCGCTTGGTATTAAAGGCTTTTTAGTAACCGGCTCCAGGGTACACTCACCTTTTACAAACTCTTTCACAATCCTGTCTTCCATCGAGTGAAAGGAGATCACGCACAACCGTCCGCCGGAAGTCAAAGAAGCAGAAGCCTTTACCAGCCCTTCTTTTAAAGCTCCAAGCTCGTCATTCACCGTTATTCTTAACGCCTGAAAACTCCTTGTAGCCGGATGAATCTTCCCGTGCCGGTAAAACGAAGGCACCGCTTTTTTTATCGCCTCCGCAAGTTCTATCGTTGTATCAATCCGTTTTACTTTTCTGGTTTCTACTATTACCCTTGCTATCCTTCCCGCAAAGTTCTCTTCCCCTAATGTCCGGATCAGCTTTTCCAGATCCTCCTGCGGCAGTTCATTTACCAGTGCTCCCGCATCATACTTCGCATCACTTCCCATTCTCATATCAAGAGGCGCTGCTTCGCGGAAGGAAAACCCGCGCCCGGCGTCATCCAGTTGAAAAGAGGAAACCCCGAGGTCAAAAAGCGCGCCGTCAATTTTTGTTTCACCCAGCGCTTCATCGAGCCTTCTAAAATTCAAGTTAAAAAACGATACTCTGTTTTCAAATTCTTTAAGATTTTCTTTTGCGATTTCAATTGCCTTCAGGTCCCGGTCGAGGGCTATTACCTTGCAGTCTTTTTCCGTTTCAAGGATCTTTTTCGTATGCCCGCCGCCGCCTAAAGTAGCATCCAGATATATGCCGCCCGGTCTTACTTTCAAAAACTCAACTGTTTCAGCAAGGAGCACTGAAACATGTTTCATTTCATGATTCCGAGATCAAAGAGTTTCTGGGCTACACTTTCAAAAGGTTTGTCTTTCCCTTTTGCCAGGTAGTCATTCCATTTTTCTTTGGACCAGATCTCCATAAGATTCATCTGACCGATGACGGTGACATCTTTTACGATTGCGACTTTTGTACGCAGGTCTAAGGGTATGAACATTCTGCCTTGCTTGTCGAGCGCGGTTTCAGTGGCATTAGCGTAGAGTAGTCTGAGAAAATATCTTGTGTCAGCATTATTCTGGGAGAGTGAACGCAGATTTGTTTCGTAAATCTTCCATTCGTTAATCGGAAAGACACTCAAACAGTCGTCGTATCCCCTGGTGATTACGAATTTATCAATGTATTTTTCCGCCAAAGTAGACCTAAACTTGGCAGGCAGTATAATTCTGCCCTTTTTGTCAATCGAATGCTGGTATTCTCCCATGAACATAAGCTTTCCCTCCACTTTGAACCACTTTCAACCACAGTAAGTATACCGTAATCCACAGTATTTTGTCAAGTATTTATTGATTTATTGTAGGTTTTCTGGTAAAATTGCCGGTATGAAAAAACTTCGATTTTCTGGGAGATTGATAAAAGTCTACACATGGCAGAATAAGGACTTTGTACAGCACCCCGGTGCCGCCGTAATCGTCCCTTTTGTCAGCAAAGATAAGGTTATTATGGTAAGACAGCCAAGATTTGCCATAAATCAGATGACATGGGAAGTCCCCGCCGGAACTCTCGGAAAAGGCGAAAACCCTTTCATTTGCGCCAAAAGAGAGCTGGAAGAGGAAACAGGACTTAAAGCCGGAAAAATCAAGAAAATACTATCGTTTTACTCATCCCCCGGCTTTTTGCACGAAAAAATGCACCTTTACAAAGCCACAAACTTGAAAACCGGCCACATGAACCTGGACGATGACGAAGAAATAACCGTAAAAGTCTTTACAAAGAAAGAGCTTTTAAAGATGATAAGAACAGGGAAAATAATAGACGCGAAGACGATAGCTGCGTTGTTGTTGACCTTATAGGAAAAATACCTATTTTTCTAAAATTACTATTTATTTCATGTTAAACTGGATATTCGATAGAATTCACTTATTCTTATTAATTACAGGATACAAATAGCATTTTTTTAAACAAATACTTCATTTCAATACTCCCTTATTTCTGTAGTTCATAACAAATAATTTTTACTTTTGTTTTCAACGGATCACACTTGTAATATACAACCCCTGCATTTATATCAGCATTTGACCGCTGACAAGCATATATATTCCCATAATAATCAATAGTTGGATAATATCCGGGAATATAGTCAACGTTTTTAGGTACCTGAACTTCTGCTAAAATATCGCCATTTGTACTGTATTTTCTTACAACGCCTTCGTATATATATACATTATTTTTTCCATCAAAACCTATAATATTCTCTGATTTTACAGGTACTTTCATTTCTTCTTTTGTATCTAATTTCTTTCTTTCTAATCCATTCGCAATATGTTCCTTCTTGTATCTGCGTAATCCAAATTTAGCATTTTCTTTCCCTTTCTTTATATTTTCTTTATTAGTAAGAACAGCATCCCAGATGTCACCATTTGCATCTTCATAAAAATTTACATCTTCCTTTGCAATATCTTTTTCAGAATTTTCTATTTTAACAGTATTTTTTCCATTAGAATCAAACTTATAGCCATTATTATAATATTTAAATATTTTACTAGCTTTATCATAAATTCCCCCGCGCAAAGTAATAGAAACATTCCCAGACCAGGATACAAACGCTCTGTTTTCTGTTGCAGCATTAGTTAAATCTTGCTCTCTTACCTTCTGACCATTTGAATTAAAAACCATAAGACTAAATATTTTCAAAGCGCCATCACCAAGCGTATACAAATTATCTTCTTTATCCATCCCTATTCCAATACATGCTCCTTTAATTTCAAGAAGAAACTTACCATTTTTATTATATTTCAATATTCTTCTTTTATGGCTATCAAAGAGGTAAAGATCTCCTTTTCTATCCCCATAAACTAGCCCAGGGGCAACAAGGCATCCAGCAGCAACCCCACCATCTCCTAGCTGATGATCTCCGGCTCCAACTTCCAATTCAACAATTACTCGCGGTTTATAAATATCTAAACCAAAACACAGATTAGACAAAACACACACTCCAAACAAAAACACTTTCATATTGATTTTAGACTTTCTTCTTAACATTAAAACCCTCCTTTTAAATATAGCATTTTAATACAGGGAACAGACCCCTTGTTTTCCCTAAATAAATATCTCACATGGTTATGAGTCCGGAATGTGAAATTTAACTATTCCGCTATCTTTCGCACGGTGGATATTGTATCGGGGCTGTGCCGGTGCTTTCTATGACGGCGGTTTTCATACCCTGATTTTCACCATCTCTTATTTCTTTTAACTCTATGGAAAATTCCCAGTTATCACCGTAATCAAAGAAAAATAACATTCTGTCGCCAACAGTCTTAAAAGCTTCTGTTATTTTAACTTTTTCAACGCCTTTAAAATGAGGTCTTGACGGACCTTCATCCAACTCCAGATCTGCAAACAACTCAAACCCAATTTTAGAGTCACTTCCTCCTCTTTCAAAATCACTATAAAATCCAAACGGATGATCAAAGAAGAATCCAAAAGCCTTTGTTATCGCATCAGCTAACTTATACAAAGTTTTTTCAGCTTCTATTTGTATTTTCCTCATTGCTTTTACATCGCAATCAAGTACTGCAATTTCAAATATATAAAACGTTCTGTTTTTAATTTTTCTACCCTCATTTTTTCGCGTCCCTCCATACAGGGACATATTTACCATTTATGTCCCTCTACATAACACTCTCTATTTCACCTGAGGACATTTATTTGTGGAGCCAGCGACTCCGCAAGCTTGGCTCTATATATTTTCAGACAATACCACTTTGTTATTTTTTTCTACTTAACTCGGCTTCCAGCTCTTCTATCGAGGGAAGACTCGATTTTAATTCCTTCGGCAGACTTTCTTTAATCTTTGTTTCCCACTCCGCAATACCCATCGGCTTTGAATAACCCTGCAAAGAATATTCAGCTATCATCTTATTCTTTTGCTTAACAAGCAGGAGCCCGATCGTTGGTCTATCCTCTTTGTGCTTCAATACATCATCAACCACATTCAAGTACATATTTAATTGACTTATATGCCCCGGCTCAAAATCGCCTGCTTTTAATTCTATCACAACATAGCAACGAAGTTTAAGATGATAAAATAAAAGATCCACGTAAAAATCGTTATCCCCTAGTTCCAGATGCATCTGCCTACCTACAAAAGCAAAACCAGCACCAAGCTCCAGTAAGAATTTTTGTACGTGATCAATCAGCTTCTGTTCCAATTCCGCTTCTCGCCTTGGTTGGGCGGTACCAAGAAAATCAAAAATATAGGGATCTTTAAAAACCTGATTTGCCATATCAGAATCAAGAGGCGGAAGAGCGATTTCAAAATTATTCAGCGTTTTACCCTGACGGTCATAAAGATGAAGCTCTATTTGATGGACCAAAACCGGACGGGACCAACCATGCTCTAATGCCTTTCGCGCATACCAAAGCCGTGTTTTTGACTCTTTAAGCTTGTCTAATAGAGTGATATTATTATACCAAGTTATTTGTGCAAGTGCCCCTTGCACAATTGAGTTATCCGGCCAGGCTTCTGCAAAAGCACGCATATATTTGAGGTTCCGAGGAGAAAAACCTTTCATATCCGGAAATTCTTTTGCTAAATCGGACGAAAGGCGGTCTATAACTTTAGAGCCCCACCCCTCTTCTTTCTGTTTTTCAAGTATTCCTTTTCCAATATCCCAATACATTAAAACAAGGGCAGCGTTACTTGCAAGAACAACGCGCAAGCGTTCGGTCTGAACTCTTTTTTTAATCTCCAAAAAGAATAAACCATAGCTTTTAGGCATTTTTGATAACGACGGTGCAACAGGAAATACAACCTCTTCTTTTTTCCGACCAAGACGACCCCTATCATCACCAATCGAAAGTGAATGGTTTACTGTTTTAGGCTTGAGTTTCCTAGGTTTGCTTTTTCTTTTAGGTGTATGTCCAACCCTTTTCATTTTAAACCCCCACAATGGTATTTTATCAAATTCTTATATGAAAATATACAACCGGATTTTCCTTTTTCCCCTCACACTAGAGTCACCGATGTTACCATATGGGGAGGACGACTCTATAAAATGTTTTTTAAAGCTTGCGTTGCTTTATTTTTCCTGGCTTATGTACCAAGTATTTTGCATGCTTTTCCCCTGCAAAGCTCTCGTCATTTATCGATTCTGATCCATTCATTCGTAAGAAATCGGCGGGTTTAAGGATTGAAATTCCCTTATATTTTTTTACTTCCAGAAGATGAGAATCTCCGGAAACTATTATCTCTGCTTTATAGGCAACGGCACATTCCAGGACCTTATTGTCGCTCTTATCGGATTTTATTACAGTCAGTTTTTCGACGGGTTCGACCAATTCGGCGTTGTTCAGTATTCTTTTGATTTGTTCGTTAACGGCTAAGTTGTTTAAATGGAACTTTCTGAGATAAACTTTTGAAAGCTCTTCCAATATCTCTTTTGAAACACCAAGCAGAATATCGCCGGTAAAGGCAAGTTTTAACAGCTCTTCAGGTACTCCACCGGGAAAGACAGTAGCAGAAATATAAACATTCGTATCAAAAACAACCCTGGGCTTTTTCACTTTCCCGCCCTGTACTCATGCACGAGTCTTTCAACATCAGATTCATCGTAAACACCAATCGCTCTTGCCACAGCAGCTGCTTCTTTCTGAAGGCCTTTGAACTGCCGCCATTCTATATATTCTTTCAGCGCGTCCGCCACTATACTGCTGCAATTTTTCATCTCCGTTTTCTGCATCCGGTTTAATTCCGCAGCAAGTTCATTTGGGATGGTAACCGTTATAGCTTGTACAGTTTTCATAACGCCTCCTTGATATGATATAATTATATAATGCTATTATGCTTTTGTCAAGCGGGAAAAGCGATTTCACTGATTACAAGACTATCGGATTCCACTGATACAAGATATGGTGTCAATGAACTAGAATCTGAAAATCCCTCCATCTTTATTTCTATACTTTCCTATACTTGGACAAAGTGGTGACAAGCGACAGAACGCTTTTGGACTTTCAAGATTTTACCTTATAGACCTTATGGACTTTTCAGACGTTATAGACTTTCTTTTAGAGCATCTTCAAAATCAGCTCTCTATCCAGTAGTTTTAACTCGTTTTTGTCTTCAAGGAAGACTTCTACGTCTTTTCTTACGGCGGCGAAATCCACCTTTTTGAGTTTTTCGGCAAGAAATTCTTTATAAGTCAATTCTGTGAGCTTCAGGTCTTTTTTTTCTGTTTGGATAACGGCATTATTAAGAAGTTTCAGATTGGGAATGATCCTTTTTCCTAAATACCAGACAAGATCATAAAAGTCCCTGCCTTTGGTGTATTTTCTAAAAAAACAGGCGTGAAGTTTTCCGGCAAAAAGCGAGGGCAGGTCAAAAGTGTTTACGGCAAAAACGAACCTGTCGGTCACGGGGACGATAACGCTTTTACCGCCTTTAGGGGGATTGGAATCAATTTCAAGTTTTACCAGGAACTTCTCAGTAGACTGACCCGGAAGATCAATCTTATCGTACAAGCCGCTGAACCTGAGAAGAACACTGTTTACTGTCTGAACTGTTCTTCTTTTTTCCTCAACTTTAAAACCGTTCTTACCCAGCTCAAAGAGCAGAGAGTCCGCAATCTTGTTAAAATCATATTTTTCTTTTTTTACCAGTGAAAAATCCAAGTCCTCGCTGTATCTTCGCAGGTTATACAGAATACGAAGCGCCGTTCCGCCTACAAAAGCGATGTTTTCAAAATACCCGCGATCAAAAAGGATCTTTAGCATGAGGATCTGTAGAAACTCACGGGTCCTGTTTACCCTCTCTTCACCGCTTTTACTTTCTTTGATGCTTTGCTTGATGACTTCGATCATTTTATTTCACCCCTTTTACAATTTCCAGCAACCTTTCATTATTAAACAGCTTCGCGAGCATCAGAAGCTTTGCACGGCTAAGCCGCACGGAAAGGTTAAAACGGTACGACTCCCTCAGTACTTCGACACCGTCCCCTTTCAACTTACTAAGATTTAAATAAATAAAATCCACCACCGCCTTCTCCGGTTCGGCAAAAAGATATGTAAGTCCGCCCTCATCCTTCTTTGCTGTAAACCCGGTAAAACATTCCGGTTTGAGATGCCTGTACGAAAAAGTTCCGAATGAATTCTCAAACACTTCAGTTTTCTTGGTGGTAATACAAGTCAGTGATGCCGCCCTCTCCGGAATAATCCCGTAAAACGAAAGCGCATATTCCAGACTGACATAAGACGGCTTATACATTTCTGAAGCGATAAATAACCTCGAAGGCGAGAGTTTTCTGTCTTTCTCATTTAAAATATAAAGGCCTCTTCTTAATGCAAGGAGTTTCCCGCTCTGTTTCCAGCGGGAAAGCTGATTCTTTAATTCCTGACTGCCTCCGCCAAACATCTTTAGGACCTGCCAGCTAAAAAGAGGCATTCCTGACACTTTGTCTCTCAATTCCATATAAGTCACAATTTATCTCCATTTCCATTAATAATCATATATGATTACTTATAGAAACAGTATAACATAAATTATTCATACTGTCAATCCTGTGCAATTCGCTAACCGCTTTTTCACACAGTAACAACTTCTTGAAAAGCCCGCTCAAAACAGGTATAAATGAGCTGAAGTTAAAACCAATAATAGATCTCGGGAGCTGAAAATGGAACGACTTGAGTATTTTTCGCTGTATTTTGCAAATTGTAAAAATGTTTTGGATATCGGATGCGGGGAAGGAGTATTCCTGGAGATTAAGAAAAGAAAAGGAATTACTTCCCTTGGAGTGGATATTGATAAGGGCGTAGCTGAAAGATGCGCAAAAAAAGGTTTACAGGTTATTTGCTAGGATATTTTTTTATTTTTTAAAGATAAAACCACAATATATGACGGGATCATTATCAGTAATCTCGTCGAGCATCTTCAGCCAAATCAGTTTATGGAACTTTTAGAAAAAAGTTTCAATTCTCTCAAGTCAGGAGGAATAATACTTGTAGCGGTTCCTGATCCCAAGAACATCAAGGATGTTTTCGGAGATTTTTGGGAAGACCCCACGCATGTAAGAATGTACCCCCTCAATGTACTAAATAAATTCTTTACTGCCGCCGGTTTCAAGGTGGAAAAACTGGCTGAAAAATAATATGACTATCCAAAGCTGCTCTGGAAAATCAGGGATGCTTTTAGAAATGCCCTCATTGGTCCTTACTGGGGAAGGTCAGAACTTTACGTGGTAGGCAAAAAATTATGAACCTCTCCGAGTTTATCCGCCTAAAAGATTGGCGGATCCGCTAAGAGCGAGATCTCGGCAGAAACTCTGACGGACAGGCAGCTCGGGGTTTTCTTTGGCAGACCGTCATAAAATTTCACATCCTTAACTGCTGACCATGCCTGCAAAAGCATCTATAGATACAGCGCTTTTCAAAAAACAATACTTACATAAGCCTGTACTCGGAAGGGGTGTGTCCTGTTTGTTTTTTAAACAACTTTGCAAAATACTTTGTATCCGTATATCCGGTTTTCGCAGCTACTTCTCCAATGTTATATCTTATATCCGATAAAAATTCTTTGGCTTTATCCATCTTTACTTTTACCACATAATCAAATATAGTACTGCCTGTTTCCATTTTAAACACCTTCCCGACATGTGAAGGGCTTAGACGCACTTCTTTAGCTATATTTTCAAGGGACATTACTTTATCGTAATTTTCCTTTATACAACTCATAATATTTTCAACAACCTTACTATAAGTCTTATGGTGTTTTGATAACAAAGATATTTCTTTTGACAGATGTTCAAGCATCTCTGCCGGTTCCTTTTCTTCTCTCATTACTTTGGTTATATTATTTTTTGCCAGATTAAATATTATATCGAAGTTATTTATATCCGCATACGGGTTTTTATAGTTTTTTAAGAGAAATTTTGCGCCGGCGTAAAAAGGTTTTGCTTTCAATATTTCTTTATCTTCCCAAAAAGCTGTTTTTGCGGGAAAAGGCCATCCTCCGTCAATTTCAAACTGCCGGCTGACTTTCATACTGGTTATATACTTTAAAAATGCATTTGCAGATTTCGGATATCTTGTATTTTTTGGAACGCAAAGCGCGTTGCCCCGGATAATATTATAATGCGCCGCGTCCTTTTGCATTTTCGGCAAAGGAGCAATTCCAACTTTTTCTTTATAAAAATCATCCTTCTTGTATTGCGAGAACATAAATTCACACTTCGTAATATTAAAAACACTTTCGCAATTCCTGAACATATCCGCGACTGTAGGAGTTGAAAAAGAATGTATTATCTCTTTTGGCATTATTTTATGAATATAAATTAAGTCCTTCATTAACTGCAGGGCCTCTTCTGCTCTCTTACTATTTACAATAGAAATGCCCTCGCTATCATAGATATCCCCGTTATTACCCCATATTGTTTCAAATAACATTCCAGTCAAGATCGCTTCATGACTCCAATAAGCCAACAAACCGTTTAACTTTGGATCTTTTTCCCCTTTAACAATATACTTTGCTGCATCGATCAATTCCTGCCAGGTTTCAGGAGGAGTTATTCCATATTTATTCAGCAAGTCTTTTCTGTAAAATAAATGTCTTGAATCCACATCATCGGGAATTCCGTAGACTTGCCCGTTAATAGTGCAAGCTTCCAAAGCACCTTTAAAATACATATCTTTAGTAATACTGTCATCCAAACTCATCAATTGATTATCTAAGGCAGGCTTGCAGAGTTCTTGAAATGATAAACCTATAACTCCAAGCGGAGTATTTTGAACCGCAAGGGAATTTTGTATTTCATGTCTTGACCCGATTTCCTCCATTTTATTGATTACAATATTGGGATTAGCATTTTTAAAATCTTTTAACATTTCGTCTTTCAGGAACCAGCTCCATAGATGGTATTTTATTTCCGTATCACTTATAACTTTTTTGCCCGAGCTATTATCAACTAAAGGTATCTTATTTATTGCAATACCGTTTTTCCCTATTATGACTTGTCTCGTTTTTGTATCATAAAAAGTTCCTTTGGCTTTTAGAATATTAATCGTCCTTGCTGTATCTCCTTCGCTCTCCAATTGTTTTAATATAACTACATTATCAACAAGCTCCGGCAAAGGCGAGGTATTCCCCCCGGTATTTCTTCTTTCAAAATCCGAAGTGGTTACTATGCAAGATATCCCCTTTTTTTGTATAAACATCAGAACTTTGTATATATCTTCATAGGCTCTTTCTTTTACCATTCCTGAAAATCCGTCGATCACGATCCTTTGAATCTCAGAGGTATTCATAATAGTCAGGAGCCGTTCTTCCAGTTTTTTTATTCCCGAAGGATTTATATACACCAAAAAAAGATCTTTATTTTTTAGATGATAATTCCAATCAACATTTACAATATTGTAATACTGGAGTGAGCTTTTGGGATCTTCCAGCAAGGAGATATAAACACACTTTTCATTTAGCTTTAGTCCTTCTTTTATAAACTGTAATGAAAGTATGGTTTTTCCGGTTCCCGATTGGCCGGAAAATAAAGTACGGCTTCCTTTTATTATTCCGCCATTAAACATATCGTCAAGACCGGAGATCCCTGATTTAATACGCTTTAGTTTATTTTCTTCTATGTAGGGCCGCCTCATAATTTTATCCTGAATTTCAAATATTTTAACACTTTCTTTTAAGACCTGTAAGCCGCAGTTGAATATTATTTACGATATCTGTGAATTTTCAAGAACCTTCTGAATTATATAATACTCTTCCCTCATTGTCAACGTTCTCACATGAAATTCGCTGTTTACTTGCTGTTTAATAATTTCTGCCGTTTACAGTAAAATATTAACACGAACTGCTTAAAAAATGCTATAATACTTTTTTAGTATTGTTTTACCTTTAACTGATTTTATTAACCTTCCTAAGAGGAAGTAAACCCTAGTAGAGAAAGCAGCTGTACCGGAAGGTACGTTAGCTTTACAAGGCATCTATAATGCATGCTTTATCAGCAGTTTTCTCCGGTTGGGCAGGATATTCAAATTAGACATTCTATTAAGAATGAAAGGAAGAAAAAGCAGTGATGACAAAGAGAGAAAGTATAAGAAATATTGCAATAATTGCGCATGTTGACCATGGGAAAACTACGCTTGTTGACGCTATGCTGAAACAGACCCATGCTGTTAAAATCAATGTAGAGACAACCGATCTCATCATGGACAGCATGGATCTCGAGCGGGAGAGAGGCATCACCATCAAAGCTAAAAATGCTTCCCTTGTCTATAAAGGCATAAAAATAAATATCGTTGATACTCCTGGCCATGCCGATTTTGGCGGTGAAGTGGAACGAACTCTAAGAATGGCTGACGGAGTCTTGCTGCTGGTGGATGCGAAAGAAGGCCCTATGCCTCAAACGAAGTTCGTCCTCAAAAAAGCGATGGAACTGGGTCTGCGCGCCATCGTTGTGATTAATAAAATTGACAAACCTTACGCAAATGTTGACGAAGCGGTAAATAAAACTTTTGACCTTTTTGTAAAACTAAACGCAACACATGAACAGCTGGACTTTCCCATAATTTATGCCTCCGGTTTGCGCGGATTAGCTACCGCTACACCGGAAGAATTGGCAGTCAAACTTGCCGATGTGAACACATCTCCGGACATTGCGCCCTTATTTGAAAGCATTGTTAACAATATACCCGCGCCGGAAGTTGATCTGGAAGATTCCTTTACGATGCAGGTTTTGGCTCTGGCTTATAATAATTACAAAGGCAGAATCGGAATTGGTAAAGTAAAATTTGGCAAAGTTAAGAATGGCCAGCAGATGCTGCTTGTTAAGGCTGACGGCTCGAAAACAACCGCGCAGGTTACGAGCCTGCAAATGTATGACGGGCTCAAACAGGTGGATGTAGATGAAGCCGAAGCCGGTGATATTGTAGCAATCGGCGGTTTCGAAGAAATTCACATAGGCGACATTGTAACTGATCCTGTAAATCCAAAGACTATGCCCCCGGTAATGATAGAACCGCCGACCATCAAGATGACCTTTGGCGTCAATTCTGCTCCGGGTTCAGGAAAAGAAGGCAAATTTTGTACGTCAAGAAATATAAGAGACCGTCTGGAAAAAGAACTTGAAACTAATGTAGCGTTAAAAGTCGAAGGGTTAGACCAGGGTACTGATACTTTTCTGGTTTCAGGAAGGGGCGAACTTCATCTTTGTGTCCTTATCGAAACCATGAGAAGAGAAGGTTTTTGTCTTCAAGTCGGACAACCCCAGGTCATTTACATTGAAGAAAACGGCGTAACACTTGAGCCTTATGAAACTGTATATATAGATGTACCGCACGAACACCAGGGTATTGTAATTCAGGAACTTGGAAAACGCGGCGGCGAGATGCAGCATATGGATTCAACTTTAAGCACTGACGTCCATGCCGAATATTTGATTCCCACCCGGGGGCTTCTCGGGCTAAAGAACCTTCTTATGACCAGAACCAGAGGAACAGTTGTAATAAACAATCTTTTTGATTCCTATAAGCCTGTGCACGATATTGACCTTCGTGATAACGAACACGGCTCTTTAATTGCCTTTGAATCAGGAATATCCAATCCATACGGACTGGACAATGCCCAGGAAAGGGGAGTTTTATTTATCAATCCCGGAGTGGAAGTTTATGAAGGAATGGTTGTCGGTAAACACAGTCTGGAAACTGATCTTGAAGTAAACGCCTGTAAAATCAAACATAAAAGCAATCAAAGAGCGGTAGGCAGCAGCGACCCGGTGGTACTTCCCCCTCCGGTCGATGTGACACTCGATTTCGCAGTAGAATACGTAGGCCCGGATGAACTTGTAGATGTGACTCCAAAAAACATCCGCATCAGAAAGCAAATCCTCTCTTCTACGGAAAGAAAAAGAATACAAAGAAAAGAGAAGTAGAACAAAAAAAAGACCCCGCATTGGGTTTACCCAAGCGGGGTCATATTTGGAACCGGGCCATAAGCCGAATTCTGTTCTTATAGCCATTTCTCTAAGGATATTGGTTACCCAATACCTCTTGCGGCCTACCCGGGGAAACAAGCGGCACCACTTTATTGACTTCCCCCTATTTGGCCTTGCTCCGGATGGGGTTTGCCATGCACTCGCCGGTTACCCGGCGGCCGGTGGGCTCTTACCCCGCCTTTTCACCATCCCCTGAACCACTCATCCGCCAAAGCGGATTCGGGTACAGGGCAAGACCACACCCTAACCCATGATTCAGGAAGTCTGTTTTCTGTGGCACTTTCCGTCCCTGTCCCGTTACGGCACAGGTCCCGCGAGTTACGCGGCATCTTGGCCTTCTGGAGTTCGGACTTTCCTCTTCTGCAAAAGCAAAAGCGGCTATTCGCGCCGGTACCAATCTAATTTTTTAACCGTGTAAAATTCTTCCGCAAGTTTCGCAGAGTATTACTTTTTCAAATTTCTTTACTTCTATTGCTTCCTGGGGTCGGAGGTTCATATAACAACCTTGACAACTGCTGCCTTCTACCTTCGCAATGCCTTTTCCTCCGACATTAGCTCTTACTTCTTCATATTTTTTGAGTAATCCGGAATTTTCCACTTTAGCAGCTTCTTCATTTCTCTGCTTTTTCACAATTTCGATATCTGCGTCCAGTTTTATTCCGTCTTCCACACATTTTGCTTCAAGTTGTTTTAATTTCGTTTCTTCATCTTTTACAGCATCAGCACTTTCAAGCACCTTTTTCTTGTAGTCATCATCAGCAACCATTGCCGTGATAATATTTTCTTCTAATTTTCCGGCTTCTTCCGTTCTGGTCTGGATCTCATGCTTGATCGCAGCATAAGAATTATTATCTTTCACTGCATACTGCTGTTCCTGAAGCTTTTTAATCTCTGCATTTTTAGCCGCAAGTTCAAGTTCTTGTAGTTTCCTTCCCTTTAAAAGATCATCACTGCTTCTCTTCACCGCCGCAAGCGCCGATTGCGCCGCAGCTAGGGCAGCCTGTTGCCCCCCAAGCTGCTTTGGTATATCAGCTTTGCTTGCCTCTATATCATCTATCTTTGTATCTAAATCTTGAACCCTAAGTAATATTTCCAGATCATTTTTAAGCATTAAACCCCCGTTCAATCAGGTCTTCTTTTTATTCCAATCTTCAAGGAACTTTTTTATTCCGGCATCAGTATAAGGATGTTTTATCATAACTTCAAGCACTGACTTCGGAACACTTACAATATCAACTCCGGCAAGTGCCAGATCAATAACATGCATTGGCACTCTAATACTTGCCGCAAGAATCTTTGTCTTAATATCATAGTTGGAATATATCCGGGCGATTTGAGCCACCATATCAGTGCCGCAAGCCCCTCCGTCATCAACCCGTCCCACAAAGGGTATTACAAAGTCTGCGCCTGCCTTCGCTGCAATCAAAGCCTGTGAAGGAGAAAAAACAAGAGTAATGCTTGTCATGATCTTCTTCTTTTTTAGAACACCTGCAGCTTTTAAACCTTCTTTTATCATCGGTAGTTTTATAACGATGTTATTTCCTATCTTCGAGTATTCTTCAGCCTCTTTTATTATACCGTCAAAATCAGTCGCTATTGGTTCAACATTAATAGGTCCTGAAACAACCTTCGCGATTGCACTGATCGCCGTTACTATATCTTTACCTTCTTTTGCTAATATGGAAGGGTTGGTCGTAACCCCGTCGCAAAGCCCGAGTTCGACATATTCCTTTATTTCGCTAACATTTGCTGTGTCAAGGTATATTTGCATACTCGTCCTCCGCTCAATATTTTACAGATATCCATTGTACCAGAATTCACCATCAACTTAAAGCCCAATATATTCCCGTCAAAAACGGAGATCGAGTCTATTTTTTGCCTTTTTTTTCTTTAGAACCGGTATCTTCATCTTTCATTCCGCTCTTAAACTCTTTTATTGACTTGCCGAGAGACCTTCCAACCTCCGGAAGTTTTCCCGCGCCAAAGATCAAAAGAGCAATAACAAGTATTAGTATTAACTCCGGTAAACCTATATTCATAAAATTCCTCCTTAAGAAAATGACTAAGTACTAGTGACTAAGGACTATTTATCGTTGGCGGAAAACATCTCCCGCCTCATAATTTATTTCTTTTTTAATAATCTCGCGGCGCATTTTTCCGCTTCCTTATATAGTCACTAGTCATTAGTCATTTGTACTTAGTTTACAATGTTTTCACAAAAGCACTGATTCTCTTAACGGCTTCTTTAATATTTTCATCTGAATTGGCAAAGCAGAAACGGACGAAACCCTCGCCACTCTCGCCGAAGGATGAACCGTTAACGGCAGAAACACGGGCTTCTTTTATCATCTTTAAAACAAAGTCCTCGGATTTCATATTTAATTTTGAGATGTTAGCAAATGCGTAAAAAGCACCTTCCGGCTGTATGCAGGAGATCTTATCGGTGGCATTAAGACCTTCCGATATTATTTTTGCTCTGCCCCTGAACGCTTCCACCATCTTCGCAACGCAATCCTGCGGGCCGGTAAGCGCGGCGACCGCGGCTTTCTGCGCTACGGAGTTGGCATGCGTAATAGTGTAGAGCGATACCTTGCGAAGGCCTGCGGAAATTTCCTTGGGGGCTACGGCAAAACCTATCCTCCAACCGGTCATAGCATACGTCTTGGATAGGGTGAACTGCGTAACGGTCAGGTCACGCATCCCCGGGAGAGAACCGATAGAAAGATGCTTCGTTTTTCCCAAGATAAGTTTTTCATAGGACTCATCGGACAAAACAAATATGCCTCTTTCCGCCGCAAGCTTGGCGATGGCTTTCAGATTGGATTCCGTCATCACTCCGCCGGTCGGATTATTCGGGCTGTTTATCACTATCACTTTGGTCTTAGAGGTTATCTTCGCTTTTACTTCATCCGGCATCATATTAAAACCGTTTTTTTCTTTAATGGTAACAAAAACCGGTTTGGCCTCCAAAATACCAAGGACCCCCAGATACACAGGCCACACAGGATCAGAAACAATTACTTCATCGCCCGGATTAACCATTGTCTGCAGCGCGGAAAATATCGCTCCGATACCACCCTGTGTTACGGTAATCTCGGTTTCAGGATCATAATCCAGTCCATTTTCAGATTTAAATTTGACCGCCGCCGCTTTTCTAAGTTCCATAATTCCCGGACCGGGCGTATAATGTGAAAAACCATCCTTTATAGCCTTGATCGCTGCTTCTTTAATATGCTCAGGAACATCAAAATCCGGTTCTCCAAGATCCATCCTTACTACATCTTTCATCTGCATTACCATATCCGATATTTTTCTAATTCCGGACATAGGCGCATTTATCACATTCAGGTTAAGCTTTGCTTTAATATCCATCTTCTTTCTCCTTACATTAACTCTCTTCCCCCTGATTTTCATAGGGGGAAGGTACCGGTTGGGGGTAATTTATTCTTCTCTAATAATTCCGCTCTATTGAGAACTCCGCCATTTTAATAAGGGCTTCTTTGAATTCATTTTGCGGCAGTTTCTCCAAAGAAAACGTTGCTTTTTTTACAAATATTTTAGCTTTCAAGTAGGATTTTTCAAGAGAAGAGTATTTTTTTAGCAGCCCTGAAACATAAGTAATATCTGCTTTTTCTTTCTTGCCTTTTCTGATTTTTGCAATTATACTTATTATTTTCAGCCGTTCGATTTTATTCGCGCTTTTTAAGACGTATATTACAGGCAAAGTAAGTTTACCTTCCAGTAAATCCGAGGCCACCGGTTTTCCAAGCACCTCTTCCTTTGCTGTATAATCTAAAATATCATCCATTATCTGAAATGCAATCCCCAGGTTACTTCCATATGTTCTCATGGCTTTAGCCTGTTCTTTGTTTGCTCCGGCCAGGACGGCTCCCGTTTCACACGCTGCCATAAAAAGTACCGCCGTCTTTCCTGTTATGACCCTAAAGTATTCTTTCTCAGTAATAGAAGTTTTAAAAAGTCCGGTAACCTCTTCGATTTCGCCTTCAACCAGTTTTTTTGCGGCATCACCGTAAATTTTCAGGGACTTTTCCACAATTTTTGAATTTTCCAAACCATAGAGCAGGGAAACTGAAAACGCAGTCAGAAGATCTCCCGCAAGCACAGCTTTTTTATTGCCATAAAGGGAGTTAAGAGTCTCTTTTCCTCTTCGCAAGGGGGCACTTTCTATCACATCGTCATGTAAAAGGGAAGCATTATGCAGCATTTCTATGACTGCGGCAAAATCAAGAGCTTGTTTTAAATATTTCATTTTATCTTTGGAATTAACAACTCTATAGGCCATCATAAGCAGAGAAGGACGAAGTTTTTTCCCTCCGCTGAATAGTTGCCGTTTTATTCCAGGGACAAACTTTTCCACACTAAGAGCAATAGAAAGCAGTTTCTCATTTATCAAATCAAGGTCTTGTTTAATAATTTTCGAACTCGAATTCATATAATACCTTTCTTTTTTTTCAACCTACAGCGTCACTCATGGAGAACATGGGCATAAACATGGCAACAACAATACCTCCGATTACAATTCCTAGAAACGCCATGATCAGAGGTTCCAGCATAGAAGTTAAACCACCTACAGCAGTATCAACTTCGTCATCATAGAAATCAGCACATCTTATCAGCATGTCATCAATAGTACCTGTCTCTTCACCGACGGAAACCATCTGTATAATCATAGGAGGAAAGATCCCCGCGTCCTTTAAAGGTCCTGTTATGTTTTCACCTTCCCGTATAGCCGCCCTGGCCTTGAAGATGGCCTCTTCCACTACAAGATTGCCGGAGGTCTTGGCTGTTATTTCCAGAGCTTCAAGGATAGCAACACCGGATTTAATAAGCGTACCGAGAGTCCGCGCGAATTTTGCAACTGCGACTTTCTTCACGAGGATACCAAACATGGGAGCCTTTAATTGTATGCCGTGCCACATTAACATACCGGCTCTTGTCTTTAAATACCTTCTTAGAAAATAGACACCCACGCCGATGATCACAGCTTCAATAAATACCTGCGGAGGTTTAAAAAAAGCCTGTAAAAAATCAGAGATTGCGATAACCGCCAGAGTCGGGGCCGGTAATTGCTTACCAAAGCTGTCAAAGGTAGACTTAAAGCTCGGAATAACCGCAACCATAAGAAAGACGGTAACACCAATAGCCACAGCAAGCACCATTACAGGATACGTCATGGCTGATTTTACTTTTCTCTTCAAGTTATCTGCTTTTTCAAGGTAAGTAGAAAGCCTCTGAAGTATTCCGTCCAGAATACCTCCGGTTTCACCTGCTTTTACCATATTTACAAAAAGACTGGAAAAGATATCAGGATGTTTTCCGAGAGAATCTGAAAGAGTCTGCCCCTGTCCGATATCATCCCTTATTTTACCTATGCACTCTTTTAATTTCCGGCTCTCAACCTGATCATATATAATGTTCAAAGACTGCAACACCGGAACACCGGCAGAAATCATAGTGGCAAATTGTCTGGCAAAAACACTCAAGTCTTTTACCGTTACCTTACCGCCTCTTCCTGCAAGCTTTTTTTTCTTTTCCGGAGTAGCTGAAAGTAAAGTAAGCTTTTGAGCTTTTAATTTGGCCGCAAGTACCTTTTCGTTATCGGCGTCCATTACACCGGTAACCTGCGCGCCGGTTGCACTTTTTGCCCTATAGTTAAATACCGCCATCGTTTCTCCTATACACCTTTGACCATTCTCTGCAGATCTTTTATATCCGTAGAAGCAAGCATTATTTCATTATACGTTACCATTTGCTTTTGATAAAGATTAAATAACGCCTGATTTAAAGTCTGCATACCGGATTCACCGGAAGTCTGCATGGTAGAATAGACCTGGTGTACTTTATCCTCGCGAATTAAGTTACGAATTGCTGAGTTGGGCATCATAACTTCTATGGCTGCCACACGTCCGCCGGAATACGCTTTTGGAAGCAGGGACTGGGAAAGCACCGCCTGGAGCACAAAAGAAATCTGGGTCCTTATTTGCTGCTGTTGATGCGGCGGAAATACATCTATGATACGGTTTATAGACTGAACAGCATCCGTAGTATGAAGCGTACCAAAAACCAGGTGACCGGTTTCCCCTATAGTCAGAGCCGCTTGAATAGTTTCCAAATCTCTCATTTCTCCTATTACTATAACGTCAGGATCCTGCCTTAATATATGTCTTAGCGCTGACGTAAAATTCGGAGTATCAACCCCAATCTCTCTCTGATTAACGATACAATTTTTGTGATGATAAACATATTCTATAGGATCTTCAATAGTAATGATATGCCCTTTTCTATCCCCGTTAATAAAATCAATAATAGAAGCAATAGTAGTGGATTTTCCGGAACCGGTAGGACCGGTGACTAAAACCAGACCTTTGGGAAGTTTTACCACAGTATTAGTAACGACTTCCGGCAAACCCAGCTCCTCAAAAGTCGGTATCCTGGAAGGAATGTTACGAAGCACAGTCGCAACCGCACCTCTTTGTCTGAAAACATTCATTCTGACCCGACCCAGTCCTTTTACACCAAAGGCCAGATCAAGTTCGTTTTCCTTCTCAAATTTTTCCTTTTGATCGTCCGTAAGCACGCCATATATCAATTCCTGACAGCTCTCCGGAGTAAGTTTATCTAATTCGGTAGGTATAATATCACCGTCAATCCTGAGTACCGGTGGAGAACCTGAAGTAAGGTGCAAATCCGATGCATTTTTTTCGAATAACAATCTCAGTAAGTCATTAATCGTTGCTGATGCCATTATGCCCCCTTAATCTGCTGAAGTCGTCCGGAGTAACTCTTCAATGCTGGTACCTCCGGCTCTTACTTTTCTGATTCCCGCTTCTCTAAGAGTAATCATACCTGTTTCAATAGCAATTTTTTTAATATCCGTACCTGAAGCACGTTTTAGAATAAGTTTTCTTATCTCATCATTCATTACCATAACTTCATAAATAGCCGCCCTGCCTTTGTATCCTGTATTTGCGCAATTGGGACAACCTAAACCCCGGTAAAAGACAACCTTCTCACCATCCGCAGGTCTGATATTTAAATCCTCCAGAACCTCAGGGGAAACCTCATAGGCTTCTTTACACTTTGGACATATTTTTCTGACAAGACGCTGGGCAATAACCATTATAAGCGAAGAAGTAATAAGGAACGGCTCAACACCCATATTGTTTAGCCGGGTAGTGGCTTGAGGCGCATCATTGGTATGTAAAGTTGAGAGAACCAGGTGACCGGTAAGCGCTGCATTAATAGCGATAAGAGCAGTTTCAGAGTCTCTGATTTCACCGACCAGAATAATATCCGGATCCTGACGGAGGAAAGATTTCAGACCGCTTGCAAAATTAAGACCGGCTTTATTATTTACCATGACCTGATTAACGCCCTGCGTAACAAACTCTATAGGATCTTCTATAGTCACTATATTTACATCTGGATAGTTGAGTAGCGCCAGCGTAGAGAAAAGTGTTACGGATTTACCTGAACCGGTAGGTCCCGTTACCAGTATCATGCCATAAGGGGCATCAACATTCTTTTTATAAAGCTGCAAAATATCCGGTTCAAAACCAAGCTGCGCAAGATCCAGCTGCAAGTTGGTCGTATCAAGAACACGGATAACCACCTTCTCCCCAAAGCCGGTTGGGAGAACGGAAACACGCATATCCACTTCTTTACCGGAGACCTTTATTTTACAACGACCGTCTTGCGGTTTTCTTCTTTCCGCAATATCAAGTTCAGAAATAATTTTTATACGGGAAACCAAAGCTGCATATATTTTCCGGGGCGGCGCAGGTCTTTCATGAAGCACTCCGTCAATTCGGTACCGCATTCTGGTGATTTTTTCGTAAATTTCAAGGTGAATATCAGACGCCTTTTCTTCAATAGCCCGGCTTAACATCGCATTAACAAGTTTTACAATAGGCGCATCTTCGGAAGCCGCTGCCAGCTTGGCGGCATCTATTTCATCTTCAGCTGCGACAACCTCTACATCTTCCACATTCTCAAGGTCCTTCATCGCTTCTTCCATTTCCGCAGAGGTATTACTGAACATCTTCTGAATCATCGCCTTAATTTCATTTTCACTGGCGAGCACCGGAGTCACTTCAAAACCGGTCATTAAGCGAATATCATCAATTGCGGAAACATTTAAAGGATCGGACATGGCAACCGTAAGATTATTGCCTTTTTTAGCAATCGCTACGAGGATTTGCCTCTGACAAACATTTTCAGGAATGAGCTTAACAATATTGGGGTCAATATCACCCTGATCACTCAAGTTTACGGTAGGTATTCCCATCTGCGTACCCATGAACGCCATAATAACGTCATCGGTAATGTATCCCAGTTTTACTATTGCCTGTTCTAATCGAATATTCTGAGCTTTGGACTCTTTAAGAGACTCTTGAAGCTGGGCATCCGTTATGATTTCCTCATCAACAAGCATCTGAGCCAGTTTCTTTTTCATTGAAACCGTCATAAGTCAACCCCCTTTACCCCAGTAATTTCTTTATTTCGTCAACAAACTCGCCAATATCTTTAAACTGCCGATAGACCGAAGCAAAACGGACATAAGCGACATGATCGAGTTTTTTTAGCTGAACCATAACCAGATCACCCAAATCTTTACCGTTAATCTCTTTGTCCATGCGATTATGCACTTCTTTTTCTATTTCCTGAACAACATTTTCCATTGCAGCCATAGAAACAGGCCGTTTTTCACAAGCCTTTTTTATACCATTTAATATTTTGAACCTGTCAAAAGTCTCACGCCTGCCGTCTTTTTTGACAACCACAGGCATTATTTGTTCTACTTGTTCATAAGTGGTGAAACGCTTTGAGCATTTAAGGCACTCACGGCGCCGTCTAACCGACTTGCCGTCCTTACTCTCACGCGAATCAAGAACTTTATCATTTCTAAAATTACAAAAAGGACATTTCATGTTAATATTATATATTACTTTGACTGAAAAAACAATATGAATATCTGGCTTAAATCCTAATAAGTCAGATAGAATATGATGTATTAAGATTTTAAGCCTGATGACACGGATTGAAAGTAAGATGACACAGATTAGAGCATTTTAGTTAAATATCAACTATTTAATGTTTTTACTTTCTGATTTGTTATATTTCTTATATAAGGGTAATAGATTTTGCTCCCAGAACAGTCTATATTCTTTAGATTGCAAAACTAAATACTTGTTTAAGTTATTGATTGCTTTGTTACCAAGCCAACCGCTATAGGAATCTTTAAGTATTTCCGGAAAATTAAGTGAAGAATCGATAAATGTTTCTCCATTCCATTTATATATTATAGGCCATGAAGAACCATATATTATCTGTTTACTGCTGCATAATATTTCATTAACGCCATCTTTATCAAGATCTATTAATTCGCATTTATAACTTTCAGCAGTACAAAAAGTTATTTCGGGTTTTCCATTTTTCAGCCCAATCAAATACATTAACTCACTGTTCAAACCATTTGTCCCTGTAGAAAGTATTAACGCAACGCTCCTTTTTGTATCTTTAATTTTAAGAACGTCTATAAATTTGGTACAAATGAAAGTACCAAAATTAAGATAATATACTTTCCCTTTCTGCTCTGTTAAAACAATATTATTTTCATTTCCGAGCATATAAAATATTTCATTTTTTCCATCGCCATCCAAATCTACTTCTTTTTTTATCTCAGCATTATTTATACTTTTATCTACTACATCATTAAAACTTATTTTTTTAATCAATTTGTCCAAAGAAATATTTATATTTTTTTCAATATTTAGCTTAATCAACATATCTATTATTTCCGATCCCTTTACCGGAGCCATACCTTCACACCAATTTTCTTTTTCTTTATTCTCATATACCTCTTTACATAGTCTTATCTTTTTATCAATATTCCAAGTCGTTTTAATTATATTTATTTTTTTCTCTGTCCCTTTACCATAATACACTTTGACATACGGATTATTAAATAAAGAATACAACATGTTATTTAAAGTACTATTGATGTTGCTTCTTATTTTTATAGTCACCGAATTGGTATCAGACCAAATAAAAATAATAATTAAACCGACAACTACAAAACAATAGACAACACGAATCAATATACTCGCAGTCTTTGATATTTTAATCAGCTTTTTCATTGTCTTTCCCTTTACTATAGTTTCACAATCTACTTTATTTTTTCCAGAACTTGAGGATCTTTCGCAAACGCTTCTTTGGTGTCTTCCAGAGAAATAATCACTTTTTGAAGGCTTTCGGTTGAATCTGAAAAATAATACCCTGCGTCTCTTTTAAAATAATGAAGGTCTAATTCCTTATCCTTTAATTTCTTTTCAATCCAACCAAGAGCATAATTAACAAACGTAAACCGGTCATTGTCCACGGTGTATCTAATATAAAAATGACATCCAAGAAGTAACGCCTTATATTCCCCATTTTTATTCTCTGGTTTTTTATTATCCACAAACATATCCAAGTATTTAAATTTTCCTAACTTAACAAGTGTGATTTCAAAAGCACTTTCAATTCCATCATTACCAAGATATTGAGCATTATATTTGTTTTTTTCGTCCTTAGTGAATGTCCATCTTACCTTAGTTTTTGGATCACCCCATTTACCCAGTATAGCATCATCACTGATTATGTCTTTCGCCGTATATATCGGTTCAATAGTATAATAGCACCCGGAAAATATAAAAACACAAACTGTTGCAAGTAGAATATTCTTTAACATATTATTTTTCCTCACTTAACAATTACCGGCGGAGTCCTTCATCCGCCCACATTAAATCGTAAATGTCTTTTAGAATTTAACCGCATGTCCGAGCCAGAACATGAAAACTATTGCTATTACGTGAAGTATCCACCAGCCTGTCTTTGGAAAGAAAAATCTAAACATAAACTCTCCTTATTATATACCGTTAAAACGTTACACGTTATCACGTTACTAACGTTTTGCATTAATGTGGTATTATTTAATTCAATAGCTCCAAATGCAAACCCAGCGCCTAGAACCTGTTTTTATTTTTTCCACAGTATTGCGCCTAGCACATATGCAGCGGACATGCCGAGAAGGTGAACCAGCCACCAGCCCAGAGTTAGATATTTAAAATTTGCAGGTATCTTCATATTACCTCCGGCTCTTTAATGAAGTAGCTTTCGTAAATAGCTTTTGAAAGGAAGAATTTTCCGATTAGAATGGCAATATCGGCAAACAAGGTGTTGAGAAATATTTTTCCGATAAAAAATGGGGCTGTAAAATGAACATAGGAGAAATGAGCCATTGTAATTGTGCCAAGAACTACAATAATCCCGTTTATCAAATAAGCATAAGCTGCGGTTTTTTTATACATAAACATTACAATAACCACTGTCATGCTGATAAGTCCGCATAAAAACGGAATAAAATTCGCCGGATTATCCAAATGATGTATCCTGAGATGGAGCAAAAATCCCCCGAGCGATACCAAGAATAAGGCAACTATCATACTTGTTCTTAAGCTTTTTATATTCATGCTTCCTCCATATTTTAGTTTGACACGGATTAACATATATAATATAATCTATTTAATGATATTTTACAAGGTGCTTCTCGCGATAGGTCCGGATAAGCCGGGCATTGTAAATACGGTCTCGGCTTTTCTTACCGAGCGGGGCTGTAATTTAGAAGACAGCAAAATGTCCGTTTTGGGCGAGGATTTCGCGCTCGTCATGCTTTTTTCCGGAGCACTCAACTCCATAGAAAAAGTAAAAGCCGATATTAAGAGTCTGGAAAGTTCAGTCGGTCTTACTACACTTTTAAAAGACACCAAAGCTCCAACGGTACACCGTAAAGAAGCCTCAATCCCGTATAAACTTGAAGCCTTCGGGATGGATCATCCCGGAATTGTAAATGAAATCACAGGAGTCTTGCACAAAAACAGGATTAACGTAGAAAGTATGGAAACCGGTGTGGGAAATGCTCCTGTCTCCGGCACCCCTGTATTTCATATGTATATCAAAATGACAGTACCTGCGAGTTTACCCATAAGCAAACTTAAAGATGAGCTGTCAAAAGTGGAAGGAAAACAAAACCTGAATATAACGCTCTCCCCGTCAGAAATATAATCTTTCAATTTGTGTTTTGTTTAGAAAAGGAGTATCCTCCTTTGGAATCCTCTTGTGAGCGGAGCCTATTTATTATACGCGGTTTTTTCATCCACGGGCTTATCCTCCTAAACAATTGGCGGACAGGCTGCCAGTGGTTTTCAAAACCGCCTGCACAATAAAGCCCCATGCTGCCATTTTGGCGACATGGGGCTTCTTTAGGTTTTTCTGCCGGTTTTTGTTATGTTACATTCTATTTAATTTTCATGTTTTCCGGTACGGCTAATCCGTTTTTTTCCGGGGAATCATTCGGATCGTTAAATATCCATAACTCATCAATTGAAAAATCACCCGTATCGCTGCCTTCTTTATTGCCGCCTATATGAATATCCGACCATTTTTCTTCCGCAATCCCGCTTGGCAATTTTCCCGTAACATCCGTTAACCTCGCGCCTCTTGAGCTGCCCTCAACTGTTTCTCCGTCAATGTAAGTTTTTAATTCATCATCTTTCTCCGCATTTTTTATCCATATTATTGTATACCTGTGCCATTCTCCGGGTTTTATCTTTAAAAATACACGCGGCTCCTTAACATCTGATGCTATATTATACAGCTGTTTATCAGAACCTCTTTCGCTTGCCCCGAGCCATAAAGTTAATTGAGCTTGATCATCCCCCAACCCGGAAACTCCCATCTTAAAATTCCGGGATTCTGAGATATCACAAAGAATATAAAAGTAACTGCCATCTTTTATTTTATGCGGATCCTCATTGAATTTTAACCAAAAATCTATTCTACCGCTGTTGGTAAAATCAACGGCCATAGAATTAATTTTAAGGATTTCAATATTTTTATCCTTACCGTGTAATCTTGCTGCTTTTCCGAACATTCCGTCCTCAAAAGCGATCTTACCTTCACCCGCCGTCCACACAGACAAAGCATTCTTGCAGGAAGCTGCTGCGGGTTTATTTATTGCAGCAGCACTGTCAAATGTACTGTGCAGCATTACTTTTGCATGCAAACTTGCTGCAAAAATAAAACAAAATACTATTACCAGTTTTCTCATTTCCGTTTCCTCCTTTTTATTCCCTATCCGGGAATTTTTCTTTCAAAACCTTTAGAAATAATACATTTTCAAACGGTTTGCCGACCGTAAGTCGAATAGCATTTTCCAACCCTATATCTCCGTTAAACCTTCTTGCATTAATTCCTTTTTGATATAAATAATCATATACTTCTTTACCTTCTAAAGATGTCTTAAACAGGATAAAATTAGCATCTGATCTGAATACTTTAACGCCTTTAATCTTCTTTAGTTCTTTAATTAATTTATTTCTTTCCGCAACTATTTGTTTCCGGATTTTATTAAAGATATTTATATTTTTAGCAACAATCAAACCTGCAGTTAAAGTCAAAGAATCAACATTGAACGGGAGTTTTCTATTTGCAATATATTCTATTAATGCCTTATCCCCCAATATATATCCCAGTCTTAATCCAGCCATTGACATTCCCTTGGAAAAAGTCCTTATGATCACCAGGTTCTTGTACTTCTTAATATAAGGCAGGAAGGTGACTTTACTAAATTCATAGTAAGCTTCGTCTATTACAACAATAGAATTTTTACTGTTCTTTAAAATAGAAAGTATTGTGCTTTTTTTAAAACAATTTGCAGTAGGATTATTGGGGTTACTGATGTAAATGACAGACGGTCTTCTTTTCTTGATCAATACCAGGGTTTTCTCCAGATCAATCTCAAAATCATCAGGATTTAAAGGTACATCTATTGATTTAACGCCTGCTGCATCCGCCAAACTCGGATAAATATAGAAAGAAGGCGGGAACCACATTACAGGCCGCTTGTTTTTCACGAACATTAACGTTATATTTAATATTAAATCATCCGAACCATTCCCCAAAACTATATTTTCGGGTTTTACTTTATTGTTTCCAGCTATTACTTCAATTAATCTATTTTTTACATCCTGGGACGGATACCTGTTGAATGGTATCTTTTTGAACTCACCAATAATCTTGTTTTTAACTACTAAAGGGATATCATAAGGATTTTCATTAAAACTCATTCTTCCGGGCTTCATGCAACTCTCCTTAAAACAGAAAAATAGCAGGCTTTGAATTGACAAATATTACTTTAGGCTTATTTAACCGGCTTTCCATAAAATACCTCGACGCTCGTGGAAATCCCGCCGCGCGGAGTAAAATCGCCTTTTATATATGCACCTTTTGGTTTTACGGCTTTAATAAAATCAGAAAATATCTTATTTGTCGCATTCTCATAAAATATTCCAAGATTTCTGAAAGCAAGAATATAATACTTAAGAGATTTAAGTTCCATGCATTTTTTATCAGGAATATACCTGATAACCAGTTTGCCGCAATCCGGAAGTCCCGATTTAGGACAAATGGAAGAATACTCCGGAATATCTATTGTAATAATATAATTCTTATATTGATTCGGAAAAGTCTCAAGTTCCGGCATTACTGTATTAATACCGGCAATCGCATGTTTATCCGTATATTGTCTTTTCATTTAATACTCCGTCTAAACTCTATTTTGAAAGGTCTTTATTACCGGCTCCAGATCCCAGTCTTTTATATTAAAAACTTCTTTTTTTCTTTTCAAATAATACAGATAATTTTCATAGGAGACATCCGGAGGACATCTGTGATCCACATGAGGAATATACCCTCCTCCTTCCACAATGGGCCGGAGCTTTTCAATTTCTGCGTCAATTGCTTTTTTGTCCTTAGCCAGTTCTCTTTTATTAACACCGCCAAAGAGAAGGACCTCTTTTCCAAATTTCTTTCTTAATTCAACCGGGTCTGTTTTGCAGGCAACTTCAAGAGGAAACATCCCGTTAACTCCTCCTTCCAAAAACAAATGCACGATAGAATTAATATCTCCGTCACAATCCAGCCATATAACATCCACGCCATACTTACGAAGTAGAGAGGTAATTCTTTTATACTGGGGAACACAGAATTTTTTGAACATTTCCGGAGATATCATAGGTCCGTTCTTGAAAGCAATATCCTCCCACATGTAAGCGTAATCAAATTTTACTTCTTTGAGCGCCGGTTCAATAGTACCCACTATCAAATCTGCCATGGTTGTAATAATCTCTTCCATAAGAACCGGATCATCATAAAACATTAATGCGGTATTTTCAAAACCTATCCAGTCCCTGGGATCTCCGATTATGGAACCCCCATTTATACCTACAGGATAATCTCTTTTGGGATCATTCCACTTCTTTACACGTTCTTTCCAATCTTTCGGATACCTGTGCATTCCCGGTGCCAGCCTTCTTTTGAATTCCTTCCATGATTCCCGATCTTTTAGGGAATAATCCAGAAAATGAGGAATACTTGAGGCCCCGCTTTGGAACATTTTCTTAGTTACACCTTCCCCGTCAATAATTATTTTATAATCTTTGTCTTCTTCTATTACTTTCCACTCAAAAGAAGGTACTAAACCGCGGCTTATACCGGATTCTTCATACTTATCAAACTTAAAAAACAGATCTCCTTTGTAATCATTATTAACTTCTTTAGGAAGGCCATTTTCGTGCCACTCGGGAAAAACTTCATCCCACCAGCCAAACTCCCTATTAAACACCCTGTCAAATGATTTAAAGTGTGTTACCGCATTAAATCTTTCTCTACCGTTCATACCAGTTCTCCTTTTACTACTTCTTACTTTTCACTTAGAACCTCTAATTTGCAAGCTAATACTGACTGAAGAGTGTCTATAAAAGTCTATAAAGTCCGTAAATGTCCATAACGTCTTAGATTAATGTGGCTTTTTATTTAATGAACCTCTGCGGACTTACGTCCGAAGTTTCGGCGAATGGAATTCAATTTATTATTCATGCCGCATTCATCCACGGAGTTACCTCCGTGACTTTCTGCGGCATACTCGCCATAAAAACTCAATTATGTAAACTTTGTACTTCGTCCCTTGTACTATATACTTGTTATTTAGAAGTTCGGTAACCCCATACCTTTCGTCAACTCTTTCATCTTCCCCGCACTTGCGGCCTGGGACTGTCCAACTCCGTTGGAAATTACCCTCTTTATGGCATTTTCAAGATCTATCTTTCTTTCAGGAGCCAGAAAATACGGATCAATAGAGATACTTACAAGTTTAAACTCACCGTTCATCGCTATTTTTATCTTTCCGCCCGCTTCTTCCACATTAACTATTGTCGCCTCTAATTCTTTCTTTATCTCTCTCGCTTTCTTTTGTAAATCATACATCTGTTTCATTTTGTCAAACATATATTACTCCTTTAAAAAAAGATTCTACGCTTTTAGTAAGATATTAACGCAGGTGGTTCCTTTTACGAACATACCTCAAATAACTAAGAATTAAATTCTAAGCACTAAACAAATTTTAATATCTTAATACTTAAATTACAAACAAAATCATTGTTATATATATTATTTTTGTTTAGTTATTAGTTATTTTATCTTATTTAGTTATTGTTTAGTGCTTAGTGCTTTAACCTTAGTAATTGCTATCTAAAATACTTCGCACCTGTTTTTCAAATACCTTTCTTTTTTTCCTTCCGCCTAGGCGGATTTCGCAAAGAGTTATGGTCATATATTTTGACTTTGCTCAACTCTAATTTTTTCTTTTCCTATTTCAAAAAAAGGTTCGGCAAATTCTGTATTCCAGACACGGTCTTCCCATTTCCTGTTTTTAACGGTCTCTAAGAAATTTTTAAAATCTTTAAAGTAAGAACCATATATATGGAAGCTGTTCGCATAATGCACATATCGTCCCGGGATTACTTTTTTCCCGCTCTTTTCGCTTATTTTCTCGGCTATCATTCTTTGAAGCTCGGTAAGCGCAAAAATGTTCATAAAAGCAGCCTTGTATGCATCATTACTACGCCAGATTGTGTTTACGTTAAGGTAATTTTTACCATCCGCAGTCTCCTGCACTCTTGCCCAAAACATCTGAAGGCAAGGAGGGTCATAAGAAGGCGGGTCTTTTAAAGGATTCCAGGTAATAGCCTGAGCCCTTCTGGAGTAAAAGCTTTCCGACAGTTTATCAATAATATAATTTATCTGGTTAATAGACTTACCTTCCATTTTGTAATCAAAAAGCCTCTCATGATAAGTATAGGTCCACTTGCCCTCTTCAGGTTTTATCCAATGATCATGAATACCGTCAACCACTTCCTGCCTGTAGACTTCAAGATCCTCTAACCCTCCGGGAAAAGCCCTGTGAATACGCGGCTCTTTAAATGGGTCATTAACAACCATCATCATAGTACAATCCCTGCTGGCCGGATCTCCCGGCTTGTCATACTCGGTTTTTATCGGCACACCTTGTTCCCATGTAGCAATAACAGCCTTTTCCCAGGCTTCAGGGAGCGTCTCGCCTTCCACTCTTATTGCCGGTATATTTCCATCCATAAATAATCCTCCGTTTGTCAATGTCCATAAAAGTGACAACATAGTTGTCATCCCGTACTCAGCCTGTCCGCCAACGCTTTGTGGAGGAATACGGGATCCAGTGTCTTTTAATATACTTAAAAGTTGTTTAAAGATCTTTACTTTTTCATGTTAATTGTAGCATTTATGAAATTCTTTTACAATAACAGCAACCATGATATTTGTTCTTGTTTTATATGACTAATTCAAATTATTTTTTCTTTTTTGCATCCTGATACATTTGTAGCGTTCTTTTTATGCCTTCATGTTCGGGGGCGAACTTTTCTGTTTCTTTTAGTACTTCTATTGCATTGTCAATCTGCCCGGCAACAAAATACGCCTGACTCAGGTAATAATATGCATCGACATAGTATTTATCAAGCTGAATAGCTGAGGCAGCTTGATTTGCAGCCTCCTGAGGTTTATTTATTGAAATATAATATTCCGCAAGGGAAACCCTTGCTTGAGGAAAATATGGATCAGCTCCTGTTATTTTTTTATACTCCGACTCTGCCAGATCGTTTTTACCCTGTTTTCTAAGCACTAAAGCTTTTGCCTGCATCTGAGGGAACTGCCAGACAATATTCATCAATTCATGAATATATGTGTCGTTAATATTGCCGCTGTTATCTTTTTTGGCAAATATCAGAGGATTAAAGAACGGATAGTATTCCAGCCGCGCAGGGATTGTTACTTTTTCACCCGGTTCATTAACTTTATAAATTCTATAATATGTATTCTGAAACATTAACGAGAACTTGCTAAGCTTTTCCGGGTAAAAATGGAAATTATAGGCGGCTGATTTATTATTCACCGCATTCTGGTTTATCTGATAACGCACCGAGTTTTTTGTCTTATCAAAAATAAACTGCCATTCATAAACAAAGTACCTTACTTTATATTTACGGCATAAGGCATAGAACTCTTCTTCGCTTTTATAAACAGCTTCATAGCATTCTTTTGTCTTTGCTCTTATATCTGCGGATTCAAACATGGGATGCAGCACCACAGGCTTATCAGCATAGGCAAATATCTGTCCCGCAATACCAAAATTTGAAAGTATGGCGCCTTCTTCTTTAGCATTATTTTTAAGCCAGCTGACCATATCGCGATGCACCCCTGCGTCATTTTGTTTTATATCCTTTGTAAAACCCAGGTATGATTGACAACCGAGAGCAAAAATAATAATAACAGCAATTGATATTTTTTTCACCCTATTATTTTTAAAAGGTTTTACGGTCAAAAGCAGCACAGAAAACGGCACCATGAAAAACACCAGAAACACATATAATCTTTCAAAAAGCAAATATAGAGGAATAAACGCCATAAGGAAAAATAACAGTCCTTCTTCCATCTTTGAGGTTTGTCGTTTAATAAACTTTGAGATAATAAGTCCTATTCCAAAGGCCGCTCCCACAAACAGACCGCCAAAGTGAATAAGTATATTCGAAAAAACCGGGCTTACAAATCCCGCCTGCCAGAAAACCTTTGCATCAAAGGGCATTCCGGACGGATCATCAGGTTTGGTACCAAAATATCTTATTTTATAATATAACAGTTGATAGACATGATTATACTCACCGCTATGTCTTCCTGCCAGGAAAGAAAAACCGGATATCAGCACCCCTGACAGTAGAATAAATATTCCTAATGAAGAAAACAGACTAAGCTTAATCTTTTTGTCCAGCAACCAGGAGCCAATCAGAGCATAAGTAGCAAGCATGGAGTAAGAAAAGAGAAACCCCTCAGCTCTAAGTGTCGGAATCAGGACACCTCCCAACAAGTTAAAACCTGCGATAAACAGAAGCGGAAAAACAGTATCATCCCTCTCTTCGTACCTTAGAAAATATTCAAAAGCAATAAACGCAAGAAAAACAGTATAAAAGAATTGAGTCATATGCCATGAAGTCAAAGGAACAAAAAGAAAGAGCCCTGAAAGCAATGGATAAAGATATTTTTTTGCCGGATCCTTATGTTTTAAAAAGTAAAAGAGAAAGCTTAAAAATATAAATGGAAGGGCAAAATCTTCTTCTACAAATCCGCCGGCAACCGTCCTGGAATACCAGGAAAAAGAGGTAACTAAAAATAGCACAGGAATAAAAGCCGCCCACTTTAGACCGGAGATTTTATTTGATACACTATAAACAGCAAATATAGTAATACCGGAGATAATAAACATTAAATACGCAAGATAAACATGAAAAGGCGTTTCATGAGAGACAAAATTATAGAGGATTCCGGAAAAATACTCATTGGTAAGTTTTATCCTCTCTTTAACCTTAAGCCCTTCCGGAAACTGAGCTTTTTCGTCCACAGCAGGGATTCTCTTTCCCTCTGAAACAAGCTTTGCATAGTGAAATCTTACCGCAGATTCCGTACGAAACTGGCAAAACCCGTCAGAACTCTTAAAAGAAGTATTTTTCTCATATAAGTCCGCCTTCATAAAGACGGTACAAATCAGTATTATTACGAGCAGTACTTTTCTCAGCATAGACTCCCTAATATAACCCAGCCCCTAGGACCTAGAACCTAGCGCCTCTTTTTAAATCAATTCCACTGTTTTAAGTAAACTGCCTTTGCGTTTTTCCAGCAATACAGCTGCCGCTTTCTCAATATTTAAAAGCATGCCCGGGTTATTTAACAGATCATTCATTCTTTCGGCTAAAGACTCTGCATCTTTCACTAAAAAACCTACCAGATTAATTTTTATTTCTTCTTCCATTTCTTTGAAGTTAAACGCATAAGGACCAAAAAGTACGGGTTTTCCCAGATATACAGGCTCTAACAGATTGTGTCCGCCTATTTTGTCAGCCAGGGACCCTCCTACAAAAGCTGCCAAACAAAGCCCATAGGCATAAGAAAGCTCTCCAAAGGTATCCAGAATAATAATATCCACCTTCTCTTTCCCGGGGCTGCTCCTCTTTATGCAAGAAAAACCCTCCGCTTCAATGAAATCAACAAAGGCAGGTATTTCTTCCATAAATCTGGGAGCTAAAATCAGGGTAAAATCGGGTGTTTCGGTTTTAATCAGCTTGAAAGCTCCCAGTATATCCCCTGCTTCTTTATAATGAACACTGCCAAACACCATTACTTTTTCTCTTAAGACAGGTCTCAGAGCAGTTTCCAGCGTCTTTTTTTTCCCCTCATCAATTAGCGGTTTTTCATATTTCAAATCTCCTGAAATATATATTTTCTTTCTGTCAACCCCAAGCGCTAACAACGTTTCATAATCCTCCTGACTTCTCATTGAAAATACGTCAGTTAGAGCAAATACTTTATTTATTATCGGATTAACGTACCTATAACGCCTGACTGCTTTTGCAGAAAATCTTCCGTTTACAACAACTATTTTTGCTCCTTTTTTCTTAACAAGATAAAATAAATTCGGCCAGTATTCCGTCTCAGCAATAATCAATATTTTGGGCTTAATAATATTAACTAACGGTTTAATAAAAAAGTAAAGATCCAGAGGAAGATAGCAAGCAGGGGTATCTTTCAATACTTTTTTAAGCATTCTCTGCCCGTTGATGCCGGTGGTAGTAAAAACAATATTTGCAGAAGGGTATTTCTTTTTAAGTTCTTCTGCCAGAGATAGAACACATTTTATCTCCCCCGCTGAGGCCGCATGTATCCAGATATTTTCAAAGCCCTCAACCTTTCTTTTAAATGCAAAAGGAATTAGTCCAAGCCGGTTTAATAAACCCGACCTATATTTCTCAAAAAATACCGCAGAAATCAAGAGAAAAGGGAAAATAATTAAAACTATTAATGCTGAGAATACATTGTATATTATTATCTGGATTGGCATAATCTCCCGGCTTCTTCCTGTAAGCGGTTTAACTCATCTTCGAGTTCCTGTCTTTTTTCTTCAAGAACTATTTCATCAGCACCGGCAGGTACAAATATCTCTTTACCTAATACAAAAACACCTTTAGTAAAAGGTTTTGGTATTATGAAATTATCCCAACTCTTTAAAATCCATTTATGTTTTGCATCAAAAGCAAAAGCCGTTATAGGCACTCCGCTTATTTTTGAAAGAGTTATCGCTCCAAGCTGCGCCTTTTGCTTTGGACCTCTTGGACCATCAGGTGTTATTGCCACGTAATTTCCATCCTTTAACACCTGCTTTAGCCCAAGCAAAGCGCGAAAACCGTCTTTCGAGGTTGAGCCGCGGATATTTCTATACCCAAATTTCCGCATAATTCGGTCAATAAATTCGCCGTCACGGTTCAGACTTACCAGAGTATGAATATTTCTATTTCTATAGTAATACACTGAAGTGAGAATTCTACTATGCCAGAAAGCGAATAAAGCAGGAGCCTTTTTTTGCTTTGGACTTAGGGCAATATTGCCCGTTTCGGACAATCTGAGAGTTAAACCGATAAAGCGAAGTGCGGCCGTAAAAACAAACGGCATTATGTTTAACATGAGAAATTCTTTAATCTTCATAGTTTTCGGGATTCTTTTGACTTTTCGACATTACTTACAATATTTGCAAGAACCTTTATTTACAGTATTCATATATAATTTCACTTCATCAAGAGTTCTAAAAGAGAGAGCCTCTGCCGCAATTTTCTTTGCCTCGGACATTGTGATGGATCTAAGGACTTTTTTAACTTCAGGAACAGCCACCGGCGCCGTTGAAAGTTCATCAATACCCAGCCCGATTAAGAGCGCAGAGAAAGCAGTATCACTTGCCATCTCCCCGCACATACCGACCCATTTACCCTCTTTATGAGCAGAAGTTACAATCCTTTTAAGCTGCCGTAATATTGAAGGATGCAGGGGATTATACATATGAGCCATATTAGTGTTAACCCTGTCTATAGCAAGCGTATATTGAATAAGATCATTGCTTCCTATAGAAAAAAAGTCAACCTCTTTGGCAAGAATATCCGCAGTTAAAGAAGCTGAAGGAATCTCAATCATTACGCCAAGATCAATCTCATTATCAAATGATTTTTTTTCCTTTCTTAAATCATTCTTAGCCTGTTCCAACATTTCTTTTGCCTTTAAAAACTCCTCTATACCTGAAATCATAGGAAACATTATCTTCACATTTTTCAACTCAGAAGCCCGAAGTATTGCGCGAAGTTGAGGCTTAAACAATTCAGGACGAGCAAGACAAAGACGTATAGCTCTGAGACCTAAAAAAGGATTTTCTTCTTTCGAAAGCCCGAGATGCGACAAAAATTTATCCCCTCCAAGATCCAGAGTTCTTATTATCACCGAATTGGGATAAAGAAACTCCGCAGCCCTGAAGTAAGAGGCAAATTGTTCTTCTTCATTCGGCAAATCCAGCCGGTTTAAAAACAAGAATTCAGTTCTAAATAAACCTACCCCGATCGCCCCGTGTTTTACCACCAGCTTTGCTTCATCCTCAATTTCGATATTTGCGCTTAATTCTATCTTGTAGCCATCCAGTGTTTCCGCCGGCAGCTCACGCAGCTTGGAGAGTTTTGCGTTCTGCTTTATCAAATCTTCACGTTTTCTATTATAATGCTTAAGATCTTCTTCATTAGGATTAACTATGATTACACCGAGTGAACCGTCTACAACAACCAAATCACCGTCAGAAACATTTTGCGAAATATTTTGGACACCTACCACCGCAGGTATCTCCAGCGCCCTCGCGATGATTGCAGTATGCGAAGTTTTGCCCCCCAAATCCGTGCAAAATCCTTTTACTTTCTCCCTCTTCATGGTAACTGTATCAGACGGCGAAAGGTCCCTGGCGAAAAGAATAACTTCTTCCTTAATATCGGCAAGAGTCTCTCGGGTACTGCCGGTAAGATTCTTAAACACTCTGCGTCCTATATCTCTTACATCATTAGCACGTTCCTTAAGATATTCATCTTCTATTTTTTCGAAACTTTCCACCAAATTATTTACAGATCTTGAAAATACCGATTCCGCACTGAGTTTCTCACTCTTAATGTGTTTTTCTACATCAGTAGTAAGCATCGGATCGCCTAATATCATGAGATGAGCCTCGAAAATATTAGAATGTTTTCCGCCAATCTCTTTTTTAACTTTGGAATGCATTGCTTTTATCTCAACTCTGGTCTTTTCCAGAGCAGCATTAAAGCGAATCACCTCTTCGGTTATTTTGTCTTCAGAAACAACCTTTTTGATGACAAGCATCTCCTGATCCGGCAATACCAGGGCTCTTCCTATTACCACGCCTGAAGAGACAGCTATACCCTTGTAAACTTTTCTCATTGGCCTTCCCCAAACTTATTATCAACTATTTCCTTAATCTTTTCCAACGCCTCTTTTTCATCAACACCAACGGCCTTTATTATAATCTTTGTACCCTGGGCTGCAGCAAGAGTCATAATACCCATAATACTTTTGCCGTTTACTTCGTCTTCGTCTTTCTTTAAAAAGATATCAGACTTAAACAAGGCTGTTATCTTTACCAGTGTTGCTGCTGCCCGCAAATGCAAACCCAGTCTATTTTTTATTTCTACTTCTATCTCTGCCATAGCACACCCCGCCTAGAATATATATTTTACCAATATAGCTGCGGCAATTATCGAATAAAAGATAACTGTCGGGTAAATTTTAATTTTTAACATTCCGAGAAACGCCCATGTAACGCCAAGGAACAGCAGGCTATTAAAAAAAGCCGTAGCAAAATACTTTATATTTAATGCCGGAAAAATCAGCGCAACGGTAATACCCAGAATAAGCGCAGCTGAAAATTTTAGTTTATCTATCAACCCCGTCAAATTGAAGCTTTGGATCACAGAAACAATCTCCATTCCCCGTTCATAGCCTTGAATCAAGCCTTTGTATCTGATGTATGCATTCACCAAATTATAAATAAGTATTGCAATCAACGGCCCAAGGAAAGCTAAAGCAGGATGTCTTGAATCCTTAAAAAGCAAAACAATAGAAACTCCGACAATCGCAGAAAAAGGTCTGAGATACTCCCAAAACACATTATCCCCGATGGCAGCAAGAGGACCCATCATACTGGATTTTACACCTTCTATTTGTTCAAGCACCCCCTCTTCACCCAGCTTATGTCTTTCTTCCAGATTTATAACGACCCCCATAATAGCAGGAGCCATCGAAGGATGTGTATTAAAAAATTTCAGATGTCTCTTTGAGAAAAGAGCACGTTCTTCTTTTGTTTTGCAAAGCCTCCTTCCTACCGGTAATATCCCATAAGTAAACCCGATATTCTGCATGGATTCAAAATTCCACGACGCTTCTATCAAAAAGGAGCGAAAATAAACTTTCAAGAGATCTGTTTTTTTTACAAGTTTATACAATTTTTTCATAACCTCCGGTCACTTAATAACTTTCATTGCGTAAAAAAGTGCAATTGAAATAAAATAGCTCAAAAAGAAACCTTTTACATGCTTAGCAACTAAGAATATCTCCATGACTACGGCAAAGCCAAGAGCCGGGATCAGCCAATTTGCATAAAGTACTCCTTCTTTAAACTGCAAAGGCATGGAATTAACTATATTTTGAAACAATTCCAATCCAAAAAAAACAGGGACAAAGCAAAGTATAAAATTTTTCAGAAAGGTGATAAATATATTAACGCCCTGAATCAGGGAGATGCGAGAGAAATCCCCTTTTTCCGCCTCCTTGACAAGAGAAGCGGACATCGCCGAATTAAGATTCCTGATATGCACTTCCGCCCATCTACCGATATACCCCAATGGTATTGAAGCCATCAAAGCAAATATCAAAAGAGCGGGGACAGGGATTGCTACGACTTCTTTAAGCAGAATAGTCAGACTTACTGTAACTGTAGTAATGGGCAAAGTCTCCACCGGAAGATACGCGCCTATAGGAAGCAGCCCTATCCACAAAAGTTCTACCAGTATTGCCACATAAAAGCCGATACTAACATCACCAAGCATCAGTCCGACAAGAGGTCCTACAACCAAGGGGCGAGACAACATGGTTCCGCCTATCGTCCTCACGTCTATGGCGATTATTCCTGCGATTATACTTATTAATAATATATCAACGAACATCTAACACCTTCTTTTTTATTTTAATTACTTTTGATTCTTTTGGTTTGAAAGAAAGTTTCCAGCTTAAAAGAGTTGCTGAACTTTGATAAACCTTTTCAAGCCTGCCTATAGCCTGAGAAACAGTTTCTATCGGAAAACGCCAAAAATCAAATTCCTCTTCCGATTCCAGATTGATATCCACTTTCAGCCATTTATCGATAATCCCGAATATTTTCACGCCTTTTTCTTCACCCACACTGATCATCCGTGTGTCTTTTAAATCCCTGCCCGGAGAATAATAGAATCTATCCGGAGAATCCCCCCCAAGCATTCCAAAATTAAATTCTACACCAAATCTGGTGTCCAGCTGACTTCCCGAGAGATTGGTTATTTTGTATTCTATATCTATAACAGGGTTGTTCTTTTTAACCGTAACAGTTTTCACCACATTAAACTTTGCAAAAAATACTTCCGCAGTTCTTTCGAGCTTAACCGCAATCCGGTCTTCAGTCACTTCCAACGAACTGGCATACTCCTTTTCTATAAAATCACCGCCTTCTGTATATTTATTTCTTCTAAACTCTTCCAGAAAGGTATCATTTCCAAGAAAGTGATCAATAAGCGAAAGACGCCTGTACGAATCATATATCAGATCTTTTTTAATATTGGCATCAAACTGCCTTGCAATCTCATGAATTGACCGGTGTTTTCCGTTATCCTCTTCTCTTGCTTTAAACAAATCGGTATGATACGCTTCCTTCCTTCTGGAGAGAGTATCCAACAGATTAAAATCCCTCGACTTGTAATCCAATTCGAAAATATGCCCGCCTTTTGAAGGCGAAAGATAAACGTTATAGTAATTACTATTTATCAGGATTTCATTATTACCGTCCTTATCTATATCGATAATTTCATGTTCCAACCAGGGGTTGCCTTTATATTTTATTTCATCAGCCAACCTTTCAGCTTTATTCAAATTTGTATAATTAGCAAATCTCAGATGATTAAGATACAAGCCTCCGAAGACTCCGTGCCAGTAGGCGCAATTACATTGACCCGAATAAAGAAGACGAAGAGGCTCTCTTTCTGACGCATCAACCCCGCAAATCTTATTGACTTTTGAGGAAACATACGCCATTTTTTTCTGCATACTGTTACTCTCCGGATATTTGTTTAAAAAATTCTTAAAATACCCTCCTTTCACAAATCTGCTTGCGCTTTCGTACATATTATGGTCCTTCAAGTAACCGACAAAATCATCATATTCACTTATTGTATCTGCCGGCATGCACCACTCCAACATCTCATCATAAGAGGTAGTGGGTATGTACATTCGAGATATTGGTTTATGCGCAGTCATATATTCCGAGAAAGTAGTTACATTTATCCACTCATGATTTTTTTCAAGTTCAGTAAAGAATCTTTCCAGCCACTTTTGTCCATAAACCCATTCATAGGTTTCAGGCCAGACTCCAAACTTCTCGCCATCATCAGCCAACACGACCAGATTATTGCCTTCTTCGGTAGCCAGAGATCTAAGGTAATCAATGCTCTCTTCAGGCTGTCTAAAAGGAACAAAATATCTCATCTTGGCGTTTATAGGAAAGACATTGAGTCTAAATCCTTCTTCTTCTGTAACAAAATAGCCAAGCATTTCTTTTTCTTTCAAACCGGAACTTTTAAAGTGAGTATCGTCAACAATAGTGTATTTTAGCCCCGCTTCTGCAAAAGTCTTTGCCAGATACGGTTCCCAGACCCGTTCCGTAAGCCAGCCCCCCCCAGGATTGCAGCCAAATTTACGATTTATATACCCGTTCATCATCTTTATCTGTCCATGTCTGTCTTTATCCGGAATAAGGGGAAATATCGGCTCGTAAAACCCTCCGGAAATAATTTCAGCACGTCCGGCTGTCACCAGTTTTTTCACCCTATCCATATATTCCGGAGAATTCTTTTCTATCCATTCGAGAAGTGAACCGCTGTTATGAATAGCTACTTTTAAATTTTTAAATTTCTCAAAAACCTCTAAAAAAGGCAAGTAGGACTTTTTCATCGCCATCTCAAACACAAAATCAAAGTTACCCACAGGCTGATGATTGTGGACACCAAAGATGAAATTAATCTTTTTCAAGGTGACAGCCCCCCTTCAACAAACACTGATAAAGATCGGTTCCTTTATCTACAGGAAGCATTTTAACTTCCACTCTTACTCCCTTTTCACTCAGTTTTTTAAATACCGCAATATCATTATTGTTCAGATATATGCAATTAGTAAATTGTTTTCTGTTTTCAGAGTGTCTCATCCCTCCAAGATTAATCTCTTCCATTTTAAAACCTTTTTCATAGAGCCGTAAGCAGTCCTCGGGGTTTGAAGTAAGAATAATAACACGTTTTTCCAGAAGTTCCTTACTGTCATTTTTAAGATTAAATTCACCAACGGTAAAAATATCAACCTTGATCTCCGGCGGAACAGCCATCTTTAAAAGGCACTTTTGCAGCTCATTTCTCGCTACTGCATCATTTATTACAATAATATAATCGGCTTTTAAAGCATTAACCCATCCGACTACAACCTGACCATGGATTAATCTATCATCAATTCTAAAGAGTACTACCGGCATGTTTTGTGTATATCCCCCATATTTATTATTGAACCTCTGCTTTTTTCTGTAATGTGCTTCGCGAGCTGTTTTACATCTGTATAAGAAGTACGGGAAAGCATTGATTCTAAAAGCATGGGAAGGCTTACACCTGTAACAACTCCAACTTTATGAGTACTCAGAAAAGCAGCACTTACATTGGCGGCGCTTCCTCCGAACATATCAGAAAGAATAAGTACTCCTTCGGGAGAATTTAATTCTTCGACTGCTTTGTGCATTTTTTCTTTTAAATCGTCCAGTCCCTCCGAAGGCGTTAACGGAACCGGGATAATTTTATCCTGTTTTCCAAGGATCATCTGAGAAGTATACACCAGTGATTCACAAAGATTACCATGCGAAACAATTACTATTCCTATCATACTTAACCTTCCTTATTTGTCATATAGATATTAGTTTAATAAGAGCCCTTCCAAGAGCCTGTGAATCATGCCGGATAAGTCCGTCCTCTGTAATTTTGAGCATACTTCTTTTTGATACTGCGATCCCAAATTCTTTCAAATTAGCCTCATCCACAAGGATGCTGCCGGCCCGGAAACGCCGGTATTTCAAAAGTGCTTCTTCAGGAACAGCATTTTTATTGATTACGGCAACATCTATCACCGGTTCTCCTGCATAGTCCAGTATCGTTTTAATTTGTTCGCTTGCAGTATGATTTCCGCCCTCATATTTTTGTGTCATTAAATTAAGCACAAATATCTTAATGCCCCGTGAGCCAAAAAGAGCTTCCGGAACACCTTTCACAAGCAGAGAAGGTAAAATAGTGGCATACAAACTCCCGGGGCCAATTATTACGGCATCCGAGCTTTTTATTATTTCAAGCGCCTGCTCATTCACTCTGTAATCTTCTGTTTGGATCCTGACCGATATTACTTTTAAATTATTTTTTATTAAATATTCTTCCTCTGTGACTTTTTTTCCGTCCTTTACTTTGAATTCCACAATAACCGGATCCTTGGTCAACGGGTATATCCGGCCTGAGAGCGAAAAAACATTTGCCGATTCGTTCAAAGCATTCACAGTATCCCCTGAAACATCTTTCATTGCCTTTACAAAAAGATCACCAAAGTTAAACTCTTTAAGCTTTGCTGATTCAAACCTGTAACTTAAAAGCTTATTTAATGTTTTTGTATCTGAAAGAGCAACCAGGGTACTTCTTATGTTTTTCTCCGTCGGAAGTATAACGGCATGTATATTGTTTGTATACTTTTTGAGACCATGGAGCACAGGCATAATCCCGCTGGCCCCGCCTATTACAGTAACTTTCGGACCTCTGGTTAATTTCAACCGCTCATAAACACTCCCAACAAAATCATTTTTGTTAGACGGTTTAAGTACAGTTAGAATTGAATACAACCCTCTTTTAACCGCAAAATACATACCCCAGATTCCCAGACCTATAAATATCAGATCAATAGTTACGTATTTTGACGACCTAAATATCATATTCCTTACAAAAGCCGAGGTCTTTTTAGCTGAGATAAACTTTAAAAAATCCCATTCAGGAACTACACTTCCGAGTACACCCTGAAAACCTACAAAAAATACCACTACCGAGACCAGTATCAGAAAAACCCAGATCCTTATCACGGCTTTGGAATTGTACCATTTTGAAATTCCATTTTCTTTCAATTTTTATGCTTCCCTTTCTCCATTTCCGATAAAACATTCTTTTCAAGTTCATCAACAGAGGAATAACCCATTTTTTTAAGCCGACCCTGCATCGCAGCTACTTCGACTATTATTGCAATATTTCTTCCCGGCTTTACCGGTATCGTAATTTTTGGCACCCTTACTTCCAGAATATCATGATACTGTTCCTGCTGTCCGACCCGTTCATAATTTTTTTTCTCGTCCCACTCTTCCATCTGTACGACCAGCTCAACTCTTTTTCTGTCTCTTGTAGCTCCCACCCCAAAAAGTTCTTTAATATTGACTATTCCGAGACCTCTTACTTCCAGATAAAACCTGAGAAGTTTCTGGGGAAAGCCAAAAAGACCTTTATCTGAAGTTCTAATCACTTCCACTAAATCGTCAGCAACAAGCCGGTGACCTCTTTTGACAAGATCAAGAGCGCATTCGCTCTTTCCCACACCGCTTTTTCCGGTAATTAGGACACCTACGCCATAAACATCGACCATCACTCCGTGTATCCTGGTTTTTGGAGCAAACTTCTCTTCAAGATAATTAGTTATTTCACTTATAAACTTGGTAGTAAACACCGGGGTTTTAAATACCGGCACCTCATGAAGATTGGCAACCCGTATTATTTCCTTCGCAGCCGGAAGACTCCGACAGATAACAAGCATGGGAATACGGTGAGAAAAGATTTTCTCCAGAACTTCTTTTTTTATTTCCTGGTCAAGTTTTTTCAAATACTCGACCTCCGCATTACCAATAACCTGTATTCTTTCCGAAGCAAAATAATCAAAATACCCGGTAAGCGCAAGCCCGCATCTGTTAACATCGGCCACGCACAATTCTTTTCCCAGTCCGGCTTCTCCGGCAACTAATTCCAGGTCAAGGTCAGTCTTTCTGTCTTTAAACAGTTCTCCAACGGATATGCTCATTTTAATATTTCAAGTCTTAAGCTTTTCTTCGCTGGAAATTACTCCCAATACATCTTCTGCTTTATGACATCCTGACAATGCCTTTCTGAAATATTTATCTTTTAGTAAGCCTGAAATTTTTGCCAGAGATTTCAAATGTATACCACTCGCATTATGAGGAGCTAGCAAGAGGAAAAATATATTCACAGGATCTCCGTCCAGAGTATCAAAACCTACTCCGTCTTTTGAAAGCCCAAAAGCTGCCACAATCTCACCCACTTCATCGGTCTTGCCGTGCGGAATGGCTACACCCTGTCCGATACCGGTAGAACCAAGCTCTTCTCTTTCCATAAGAGCCTCCAGCACTTTCTTTTTATCCTTTATCTTACCTGCCGCAGCCAGTACGTCCACCATTTCCTCAAGTACATCCTTTTTACTTTTGGACGTTAGTCCTATCTTAATACAATCTTTCGACAAAAAATCGGCAATCTTCATTGAAGACTTCCCCCTTTCATTTTACCAAGAATTTTTCTTTTTATCGCCGGAAGTATTTTCATTCCTTCCCGGTATTTTGCTACAGTACGTCTGGAAACTTTAAAACCCAGCTCACCCAATACAATTTGGATCTTGCTGTCGCTCATGTTCCCGTTTTTATCCTCCTCTATTATATTTTTTATAGCATCTTTTACGGCTCTGGAAGCCACACACGGCCCCCCTTCGCCTGTTGCAATTTTTACATTAAAGAAAAACCTGAAGGGGAAAATACCCTTCGGAGTCTGCACATACTTTCCCGCCGTGACCCTTGAGACCGTAGATTGATGCATCCCTATTTTCTCGCTTATCTCTTTTAAAGCCAGCGGTTTCAAATAGTCAGTTCCGTTTTCCAGAAAATCCTTCTGCGCTTCAATTATCGCCGCTGTAACTTTTAAAAGTGTCTTTTTTCTCTGGCCTATCGCATTGATCAACCAGACTGCAGAGCTGAATTTGTCTTTCAAAAACTTCTTTTCTTCGAGAGTAATATTTGCTTTTTGACTCATCTCCCTGTAAAATTTGCTTATCTTTAAAAATGGAACGCCTTCGTTATTTAAACTGATTCTGAAACTCCCGTTCTCATCTTTTTCCACCAGAATATCCGGCACAATATACCGCACTTCAGAATCATTAACCTCTAACCCGGGTTTTGGTTCAAGTTTTGAGATAACCTCAATAGCTTTATAAACATTCTTAATATCTATTTTCTCTTTTTCCGCTATAACCTCAAGATGTCCTTTTTCAAACTCTTCCCAGTATAACTCCACCAGCTTATACGAAAGTGTCGCCTCCAGACCCTTTGCTTTAAGCTGAATTTTAAGGCATTCTCTGAGGTTTATTGCACCTACTCCCGTCGGATCAAAACCCTGAATCACCGCCAGCGCTTTTACCCCTGTTTCTACGGGAACACCGGCTTTTTCTGCAGCTTCTTCAACGCTTACAAGAAGATACCCGTCTTCATTGATATTTCCTATCAAATATTCAGCGACTTTCAGTTCATCTTCCGGAATATCCGACATATGCAACTGGAACAAAAGATGCTCTTCAAGCGAATACCTGGTATGGGCCAAATTTTCATAATCAATATCAGGTTTTTTGCCGCGTTCTCTTTCTTCATAAGTATCCGGCCCTGAACCTTCTTTTGCAAAGTGTTCCGCAAGCTTTTCTATGTCCAAAGACCCGTCATCTTTTTCCGCCGCCGGAAGCTCAGGCTCCCTTTCGGCAGTTTCCAGAACCGGATTTTTTTCCAGTTCTTCATCTATATATTCTTTTAATTCTATAGCAGGAAGCTGCAGTATCTTAAGCGACTGCTGTAAAAGCGGACTAAGGATCAACCGCTGGCCCTGTCTTAACTCTAATCTCTGATCCTCACCCATTTATTTGCTTTCCATTACGGCTAATACATAGTTATTAAAATATTTCCCGGCCGCCCTATTAACATCGGCTTTCGTTACTTTTGAAATATCCTCGGCGTAACCGTCAATATACGCAAAACCTTTTCCCATTATCTCGTACCAGCCAAGATACCAGGCTTTTCTGGCATTTGTTTGTTTGTCCAGGTAAAAATTACCCACTATATAATTTTTCGCCGCGGTGATATCAGCATCATTTAAAGCATCCCCTGTTTTAATTTTCTCCACCTGCTCAAATATCCCCGCTTTTAGTTTTTCAATATTTTCCTTCCGTGTGCCCGCGTAAAAAACAAAATGACTGCTGTATAATTTTGTCGGATAAAAAGAACCTATCTCATAAGCCAGACCCTGTTTTTCTCTTAGGTCATTAAAGAGCTTTGAACTCATCCCGCCGCCTATTGCAGAACTTAAAACTTTGATCTCCGGAAAATCAGCACTATCAATCGAAGGAGCAGGATACCCTATGAGGAGCATGGACTGCGCTTTTTCACTTACGACCCTGGTTTCTCCGTTTTTTTCCAGTTTAAAATCCGTGCTTCCTTGTTTCAAAGAACCTTCATCTTTACTTTTAATATTTCCAAATCTTTTTTCCAGCATTTCCATAATATCCGGAAAATAATCCCCTGATACCGCGATAACGATACGGGAAGCCGAAAGGCCGGACAAATAAGCTTTGCTCACATCCTCCGGGGAGATCTTAGAAAGTGATTCCTTTGTCCCCAGTTTATCCAGCCGGTAGAAATGTCCTTCATAGAATACTTCTTTAAAGTTACGGTAAGTGAACTCAAAATTGCGGTCCTCGCGGGATTTAATAGCCGCCAGAGTTTCCTTCCGTACTTTTTCAAATTCGTCTTTATTAAACACCGGAGTTAAAACCGCTTCCGCCATAAGGTCGAGCGCTTTAGGAAAATACTTTTGAACCGAAACAAGAGAAACAGTGGAATAGTCGTCGTTTGCAGATGAATCAAGTGAAGCACCGAGAGATTCCACTTCTTCCGCAAACTTCTCCGCATCCTTCGTCACTGTACCTTTCATTAAAAGCTCAAAAGCAAGATTAGTCACACCATTGTTTTCCTTAGTTTCATAGGATGACCCATTTTTCACAAAGAGCGTAACTGCAATAATAGGCGCAGAAGTATCTTTATTCAAAATAATAGTAATCCCATTTTTAAGAACCGTTTTTTCCGGTGTCCCAAAAAGAGGAGTACAAAAAATCAAAAAAGCACCAATAACACAAAGTGTTTGGTTAATATTGCACCTCATTTAAATCTGTAAGTCATAAATAAATACTAACCATATTATATAACTCCATACATGGTTATTTCAACCCTTTTATACCCCAATTTTGAATATTTTATTGATTTCTGAAGGTCTTTTGAAGAATTTTTCATTTTTTCACAGAAATTTCCTGGTTTTCTTAGGGTAAAAAAGCATCTGTATAGAATCAACATCATCTACGGGCTAAAGCAAGAGTAATAAAATTCTCAGTATTTACAGGAGTTATCAGGGATGTCTTTCTTCTTTTTTTGTGTTATAATTAAAATATGAAAAAACTATTGCTTGTTTCAGTTATTCTTTGTACTGCAGTGTTAGGGGCGGAGAAGGTTTCCGTTTCAGGGAAGGCGGGGGTTTCTATCTGGTATGAGGATTATGAAAGAAAAGGGCTGGGGGCTATTTACTGGTTTAGCGACTCCATTGGAACGGAAGTTACTTTGAATTTTGACACTACGGCTATCCATGATTATTCTTTCAGGGGTTATGCGGGAAAAATAAAATTACCCATAGTTATAACAAGACAGGATAATGCCTTGCTGGAGCTTACTCCGGAGTTTTTTTACAGACGGGATCCGACACAAAATCCTAATCTCACAATCACTTATTCCCCCGGACTCTGGTTGCTTTTAGAGCTGTTCCCCGTAGACGCCTTTAAGAACATAAGCTTTTCCATAGGAGGCGGCGTAGATCTTTCTTATGTTGTAACCGAAACCCCCACCCAAACAACAACCTTAAATCAGATAAACATCTCCGTCTTCGCCCTAGGAGTAAAATACTACTTTTGAAAAACTTTACTCACTTTTTCCACTTTTCTCACTCTGCCTCAGCCCCGCTTCCGCAGGGTCTCCTGCCAAATATTTTTCGGCTACACGCTTTACGTCTTCTGTTTTTACGGCTCTAATATTGTCCACATAGGTCAGTTCCTGCTTGTAGCTCGAGATGACTTCGTAATAGCCCAGGGAATGGCCCACGGCTTCGTTTGTTTCATGTTCAAAAATATAGCCGTTTTCAATGACAGTGATGACTTTATCCAGTTCAGCCTGGGGGATTCCCTCTTTCTTGACTTTTTCTATCTCTTCCATAATTGCTGATCTAAATTTTCCCTTATTATCATATTCAAGTTCACCCAAAACTATAAAAAGGCCTTCATCTTTCATTGTGGAGTAGTTTGCGCTTATGCTGTGGCAAAGCTGTTTATTTTCTTTAACCTGACGATAAAGCCGGCTGCTCATTCCCTGCCCTAGAGCTATGGATAAAACATCCATTGCGTAAGTATCCGGACTTTCTACATTCGGAGCAAGCCAGGAGTAAGCCTGATAAGTCTGCTTAAAATGCGACTCTTCTTCTATTTTTCCGTTTTTAAAATCACCCTTGATATGTCCGAGAGCCGTGCTTGTATTTTTTTCTCCGCCCCTAAAATATTTCATTATCTCTCCGGTAAGTTCTTTAGTATCAAAATCCCCGACTGCGACTATCACCATATTTTCCGGAGTGTAATGATCGCTGTAATATTTTACAAGCGTATCCCGGCTGACATTCGCAATTATTTCCTTAGTACCGATAACCGGGCGTCTATAAGGATGAGAAGCATAAGAAACTTCCGATATTTTTTCGAATAAATAACCGTAAGGATTATCCTGTTTCCTCACAATCTCTTCGATAACAACCTTGCGTTCTTTTCCAATCTCTCCGGCATCAAAAGCGGGATTAATAAGGCAATCCATCATCCCATCCATGGCAGTATCTGCAAACTTTGAGGCTATGGTAAAGTAATAGTAAGTAAAATCATGGGAAGTTGCGCCATTAAGATGACCGCCCAGACCCTCTATAGTCTTTGAGAGGTCATTAACTTTACCTGTCTTACTCCCCTTGAAAATAAGATGCTCTATAAAATGTGAAATACCGCTGTCCGCGTCCGATTCATTCCTGGAGCCGGTCTTAAACCAGACAGAAAAAGATGTCACACCGTTCCCAATCTCTTTTGTTATCAAAGACACCCCGTCGTTAAGCGTCGCCTTCCGTACCACCTCTTCCCGTTCCTGTGTGTAACGTTTAGTCTCGGCCTTTTGCGTAGAACAACCGGCGAAGGCGAATGCCGCTATCAGAGCTGTAATTATAAGCTTTTTCATAAAACTCCCCTTTAATACATTGACTATTGACAAATGACGACTGACAATTTAATGAAGGCGGAAAAAGCTCCGCCAATATTTTTAAAATGCATTTTAAAACTTAAATTTTTTATTCTTATTTTACTATCTGTGCCATCTCACTTAAAATCTCTTCAAAAGATCCGCCTTATTTGACTGGCGGATGTGATATCAGATGTTCCTATGGAACATCATTGACTCCGCAAATATGTCCTGAAACAACGGACTAGCCGACAGGTCTACATATTTTACTGCTTTTGCGATTTCTTCCACATCTTTTCTCAGGTCTATTGAAAGTAGTGCTTTTCTTGCGCCTTCCTCGGCGGCGTTACCGCAGAAAATTATTTTTTTAAGCGCTACTTGAGGAATAAGTCCAATGGCAAGGGCTTTTTCTGCTCGGATGTAATTACCAAAGGCTCCGGCAAGAAGAATTTCCACAATGTCGTCCGCTTTGATCCCCAATTCATTCATTAATATCTTAATACCGGCAAGCATTGCGCCTTTTGCCAGCTGGATTTCACGCACGTCTTTTTGATTTAAGCTTATAGAACCTGTAAACATAAATTCATTTCCATTTTCATGCTCTACAAGCTTTTCTTTTATCTCTGCGGGAAGCTCTGCCGGCAGTTCGCTTTTATCTTTTATCCTTCCGGTATCTTCCACTATCCCGTTTTCCACTAGAAGTGCCATCGCATCAATAAGTCCGCTCCCGCAAAATCCTACAGGAGCCGCATCCCCTATAGTTTGACAAATAATCCTGCCGTCTAAAAGATCTATCTTCTCAATGGCCCCTTTACTGGCGCGCATGCCTGAACGAATGTGCGCTCCTTCAAATGCAGGCCCTGCGGCACAGGAAGCCGCAACAAGACGGTCTTTATTTCCGAGAACCACTTCCCCGTTTGTTCCTATATCTATTGCAAGTTTCATATGCGTTGTCTTGTAAAGATTGGTTGCAAGGATAACTCCAAGAGTATCTCCCCCGACCCACCCGCCAATAACGGGAAAAATCCTGACATAGGATTTTTTATTGATATTTACGCCTATTTCGGAGGCTTTTCTTTTGTTCATACTCTGCGTGAGGGTTGAAATAAAAGGATACGTAGCCAAAGGTTTGGGATCGGTTTTCAAAAGCAGGTGTTCCATCGTCGTGTTGCCGCATAGAATTATGTCATAAATATTATCCGGGGTTGTTTTAGCTTCTTTGCAGGCTTCTTTTATAAGTTTATTAATAACATCTACAACCTTTTTGTTTAACTCTGCAAGTCCGTTCTTATTTTCCAGACAAAAATTAAGCCGGGAAATAACATCATCCCCGTAAACCACCTGAGGATTCATATCCGCCGCGGTCGCTTTTACCGTTCCGGTCTTTAAATCCACCAGAGTTCCGACAACCGTAGTTGTTCCGACATCAAAAGCCATTCCATAGAGTATTGCAGTGGTGTCCCCATGTTCAATGGTCAGGAGTTCGCTATCCGCCGTAGAAAAAACCATAGTACTGTTTGCAAGTTCACCAATATTTCCGGAAAATTTCACCGGCAAATCGCTTTCCCCCGGAGATTCTTTGTAAAATATTTTCTTTACAGCAGGCACTAATTTTACTTCGGTCTGTATCCCAACATCCAATATTTTCTGGGTTTGAAGACGGCTGGAACGGGGTATAGAAATAACAGTGTTTCCTGTTATTTTGGTCCTGCAGGCAAGTCTTATCCCTTTTTCTAATTCTTCCTTTGAAAGTAAAGCAGTTTCTTCGCCATCAGGAGCAGAAACACCCTCTCCCTTTGACACTTCCACCCTGCATTTACCGCACTTTCCGACGGCTCCACACGGAACTTCAAGGCGAACTCCGCATTCTGCCGCAAGCGCTGCTATTGTAACACCGGATACGGTCTGAACTTTTTTCCCTTCAGGTTGAAATATTACTTTGCATTTTTTCATTTTTCAGGAGTTTGTTTTTCGTTTACCATTTGAACCAGATATTGTTCTATCTTTTTGGCAAGCTCATTTGCTTTCAAATGAATATCTATAAGTGACTTGGCTTCTGAAGTAAAAGCAGTCAATTCTTTATTGCCCAAGGGTTCATAAAGTACTGCTTTCACTGAAATTAAATCATTTTTCTTTTCTATACTCCCGGTGATAACAGCAATGGAATTAAGCTCTTCAGGAAGTAAATCGGCAGTATCTACAAGTAAAGTCTTTATCGCTTTAGAATTAAGAAGCCCTGCTTTAATGATTTCAAACATCGAACGACGCTGTGAGTCATTTATAGTTTTAGAGGTAAACTGCCTAAGAACAGCAACCTTCTGTCCGGATTTTTGTGTTCTAGAGGGAAGAACAATAGGGGCAGGCGGTTCAATGGGCAGAGTTGGAACAGAAGCAGGAGGCGCCACCACTAAAACCGGAGCAGGTACAGAAATTTTCGGTTTATTTTGTTCTGCCGGGGCTTTCGCATTCTTTTTTGCACCAAAAGCATAAGCTACAGAAATACGATGCAAATACCCCATCTCACTGTTTGGGACCAGCGCATAGTTAAAAGTCAGAGGTGCAATATTAACTCCGATACCGGCGCTAAGACCTGAAATATAATCAGTTACTTTTGTATTAAGGGGATAAATGTAACCGGCTCTTAAACATACAATCTTTTCATGAATATAAAGTTCCATACCTACCCCAATGTTGAGATCTCCCTCCCAGGGGTAAGAAACCCCGTCAACAGTAATCACCGCTTCAGGTGAAGGCGAAAACGCAAAACCCGCACGGACACACCTTGGCAGCCGTTCTGCAATTGAACCCAGCATCACGGGAGTTCCAAAATTTAAAAACGAAACACCCAAAGAAATCCCGGGCACCAGTTCATGAAAAATAAAACCAACATCAGCAGCGTAACTTGATGAAGAAGCGGTTTCTATACTATCCGCTATATATTTAATTGAAATACCGGTAAAAATAAAATCTGTAATTTTAACTCCAAGCGATATTCCGGCAGAGAGATCATAAGCGGTGAAAGTACCCGCGGCCACCGCACCGGAAGTATACGCATCAAAGACACCATTATTCATATATATAAAACCAAGACCGAGAACAACGGTTTTATTGAGAGGAAGGGCAAACTGAGCATGCTCAATAGACATATCGGAGAACCAAATTATGTGCCCGCCTAAAATTTCTGGAACGCTAACTAGAGCCAGACCGGCGGGATTAAGAAGTACTGCTTCATTGTCTCCCGCAATACCTGTAAAAGCTCCGCCCATAGCAGAACTCCTGGCACCGACATTAATTTTAAGGAAAGAAGCAGCGGAAGATCCTGTATTTAGAGCAGAATACAGGAAAATCGGCATTAAAAACAATAAAACTAAGGCTTTTTTCATAAATCCTTTTATCATAAAGCTATATTAACATAAAAGATCCAAACTTGCAATTAAAGAGCACTTTAAAATTGTTAGAACGTTACACGTTGCTCACGTTACTAACGTTCAACATTAATGTGTTATTATTAAATAAAACACTAATAAAACCGTTGTTTTCGCTTTTTTTATATATAATAACACCCTTAAAAAGAACGTGAGTAACGTGTAAACGTGGAACGTGCAACCTTTCGTTTTTACTCCGTAAAACCGTTCACTGTCTTAGCATCCATCTTTATAATGACGGCTGTTACTAATTTTACGGCTGCTTCAAAATCGTCAAGATTGATTATTGCTGCGTGGCTGTGAAAGTATCTTGTTGGGACTCCTATTACGATTGTTGGAACACCGCTTCTGTTCTTATGAATTACCGCAGCATCCGTATTGCCGGTATTTACGGTATAGGCCTGATAAGGTATCTTTTCTTCCCTGGCCGTTTCAACCACCAGGTTCCTTAATTTTAAATTTGGGATCATTCCCGGATCATAAAAAGTAATTAAAGCGCCTTTTCCCAGGGAGCTGTATAGATCGTTTTTTTCAACGCCCGGAAAATCATTGGCAATGCGGCATTCAAGGACAATAGCAACATCGGGATCTACCATAAAGGTACTGGTCGTGCCTCCTCTATGCCCCACTTCCTCCTGTACAGCAGCAACCCCATAGACGCAGTTATAATGCTTTTCATTTTTCAGATTATTCATAACTTTTACCATCACCGCACAGCCGACACGGTCATCAAACGCTTTTCCGAGAAGAATATTTTTATTTTGCATCTGAAAAAACTCAGTCACCGGCACCACAGGATCTCCGATTTTTACTCCAAATTCAAGAGCCTCTGCTTTTGTCGAAGCGCCTATATCAATAAAAAGACTTTCTAACATTAATGGTTTATTTTCTTCCTCCGCTGTCATAAGATGAGGAGGTTTGCTTCCGATAATTCCTATGACATCCCCTTTGACCGTCTTTATCTTGACTCTTTTCGCAGGTAAAACTTGAGCGGCCCATCCACCCAGAGGCAAGAAATTAATAAAACCGTTTTCGGCAATATGCTTAACCATAAAACCAATTTCATCCATATGTGCGGTAAGCATTACGGCTGGTTTAGATTGAGTTCCTTTTTTTTTACAGATCAAACTCCCGAGTTTATCATTAGAAACTTCCCCGTTGTTTTTCATGTATTCAAAGAGAAGGTCTTTTACTTCTTTTTCATAACCTGAAGGACCATCGGCTTCAGATAATTTCTTTAGAAGCTCAACGGAAGTAATTGTCACGCCGTCAAACCTTTTACCGTTTTGGTATCAAGTACCTTGATGAGAGCCAGCATAAGTTTTAAAGTATTTTCGTAGTCATCAATATTGATTATTCCGACATGAGTGTGAATATATCTTATAGGTACCGCAATATAGAGACTGGGAACCCCTGTCGCGTTCAAATGCACAGATCCGCCATCCGTACCCCCTCCGGTTAAGGTAGTGAATTGCATCGGGATTTTATTTTTTTTGGCTATTGAAACTGACAAATCCCTGAGTTTTATATTTGGAATCATTCCGCCGTCAATAATAGAAATACTCGGTCCCTTTCCCAGCTTGCCTATGATTTGATCAGACGCCGTACCCGGGACATCGTTTGCAACTCCTATTTCGGCAACCAGACACACATCCGGATTTATTGAAAAAGCCGAGGTTTTGGCACCTCGACTTCCAATCTCTTCCTGTACCGTCCCGACACCGTATACTATATTTGGATGCTTAACTTTTACAAGTGCTTTAATAATATCCACAACCAAAGCACAGCCGACCCTGTTATCAAGTGCTTTAGCCATGAATAATTTTTTATTCTTCATCGGAGTAAATGGACAGTCCGGAATAATTGGATCCCCCGGCATTATTCCAAACTCCTCCTCTGCCTCTTTTTTCGAAGAAGCACCGACATCAATAAACATATCTTTTTTCTCAAGAACTTTAGAACGTTCTTCTTTTGTCATAATATGCGGAGGCTTGCTTCCGACTACTCCAAGAATGTCCCCTTTACTTGTTCTTATTATGACTCTCTGTGAAAGTATTACCTGATCATACCAGCCGCCAATCGGAATAAATTTTATAAATCCCTCTTCTGTAACAAATCTAACCATAAAGCCAATCTCATCCATGTGCCCGGGAATCATTATTTTTGGCGTATTATTTCCGGCTCCGCTTTTCTTTTCAAAAATAACAGAACCAAGACGATCCCTTGTTATATTTGTCAAGGATTCCAAGTGTCTTTCCATTATTACACTTACTTCTTTTTCATAACCGGAAATACCGCGTGCATCTGTCAGTTCTTTAATCAACAAGATACTTTCTTTACTCATTGCAACTCCTTTAAGAATTTATTCGGCGGAGACATATAGGAAGTGTTAAAAGGTTACAAGATAGAACATTATTAACGGTTTACATTAAGGCATTATTATAATATTTGGCAGAGTGTTTTTTCTGCCCACCTTAAATCGTCAATTGTAAATTTTTCTTTTAGACGGTAAGCTTCATCAGAAAACCGATTATTACTGCAAGAATTGTACCTACTTGGTAATTGAGTACAGGTGATTTTTTTGCTCTGACTAACAAGTAGCCCGCAATGGCAGCTGCGATTGCGCCGGCATACCAAAAGCTTCCCAAAAATATACAAAGAGAAATCAACGCCCGCTCAAGAATCTCTAAATATTTCTGCCCGGGCGTGGGCCAGATTATTTTTTCTTTCGTATCGCCGGTAATAATTTTTTTTATGTACTCCTGCATTATTGCAGTAGTATAGGTAATCAAGACAAACCAGATAGCGAAATACATTATCTGGTCGTTTTTGTATATCATGTCAAGCCACGCAGGTCCGGGATAAACGGGACGGTCAAGATTTAAAGCACCGTAGCTGATAATTACCAGTACCGAAATATGACCAAACTGATCGAGCAAGAAAGTCCAGAGATTATTCTTTTCTATCTGCAAATTATAAGTTATTTTTGCTTTATCCTGGAAGATATGAACCAGTGCACCCAAAATGAAAAGACACATAATTATCGTATTTGAAAGATAGGGAAGAAGAAAAACAGCAGTTGTAAAAGCAACGATGCCTCCGTGCAAAAGCACTCCCCATTTGTATTTAACCTTTATTTTAAACACCCTGTCAGTCTGGAGCAGAAAATCTGCAATCAAATGCGCCGCCAGAAGACGAATAAAGATAAACATCCGTTGCTTTTCCTCCTATAGACAGTAAAAGATTAATGTTATTGAATTATATCAAAAGAAGTTGTTTTTGTGTAGCTATTTTTAGTGAATTTACTTACAAACGAGCTCTATGAATTTTCCAGACCTTGACAGAGCCATTTTTATTTATTACATTGAGTTTTTCATGAAGATTCACTGTAGTACAGCAATGAGTAGGTGTCACCAATACCCTTTGTCCGGCAAAGACTTTTGAGCCTTGAACATTTGAGTGTTCCTCGCTCATTTTTAATATCGGTTTTTTTCCAACCTGAGGATCCCCGAACTCAGAGGATAAGGATTTACGGCCTGCATCAATAATATATGAGCCATCATATCTGACCCCGCAAATTGAAGACAGCACAAAAAGAGATTCTTCAAAACTTTTGATCAGAGATCTGTATTTTTCATCCATGAAAACATAAGAGCCTGCCTGCAGTTCTGTAACTCCGGAGATTTTTCCCGTTATATCGTAAGTACCTGTACCTCCCGCGCTGACTATCCCGACAGGTACTCCGTACTTTACGAGAAGCTTTGCACTTTCTGTCAAGAGTTTCATAGCTTTTCGGGCTTTTTCCTTTCTCTCTTTCTTATTCCGGATAAACACTGCATGACCTTCATAACCAGTAAGACCAAGAAGATTGATATTTTTCATCTTCGTGACTAAACCGGCAAAACAAAGCGTATCAGCTCCCGGCACTCTTCCAAGCCGGCCCATACCGGTATCTACTTCAATAAGAACATTTATTTTCTTCTTTTGTCTTCCCGCCAGATCATTCAATAGCGCAAGATTTGTTTCGTCTTCAACACCGACTATTACTTGATTATTATTTTTCTGAAGTTTCAGCAAACGCTTTATCTTATGTTCATCCGTAAGTTGATTTGCAATAAGAATACTTTTTATTCCGCCTTTAGCAAGCGCTTCTGCTTCATCAATAGTAGCGCAAGTTATTCCGATGGCTCCGTACTTAATCTGGAGTTTTGCTATCTCCACGCACTTGTGGGTTTTAAAATGCGGCCGTATATTTACTCCGCTCTTTTTTACAAAAGAAGCCATAGTTTTAATATTTTTCAAGAGCAGGCGATAGTCAACAACCAGACAGGGAGTATTTAAGGAATAAAGTATCTTCATTTTGTCAGCTCCTTTATTATTGTTTTACAGAAAGCAGGCAGGTCATCCGGAGTGCGAGAAGTAACAAGATTGCAGTCTACCACAACTTCTTTATCCACAAAGTTACAGCCGGCGTAAATCATATCGTCTTTAATCGCTTTAAAAGCAGTTGCAGTTTTTCCCTCTAAAATCCGCGCTGAAACGAGTACAGACCCGCCATGACAGATAGCTGCAATTATTTTTCCTTTTTCAAAAGCATCACGGACAAACTTATTGACAAAATCATATCTGCGAAGAAAATCCGGAGCCCAGCCCCCCGGGATTATAACAGCATCAACGTCAGAAGCCTTAATTTTATCCGCAGTAGTTGTAATCTTTATAGGATACCCATACTTACCGTTGTAAATGTCTGCCGACCCCGTTCCTGCGACAATAATTTCCGCGCCTTCTTCTTTGAACCGGTAATAAGGATACATTACCTCCATATCCTGGAATTGTTCGGCAACAAGGATGACAATACGCTTACCGGCTAAGTTAGACATCTTTCACCTCCAAGAAAAAAAACAAATGACTAAGTACTAATGACTACTGACTATTTATGGAGGATATTTATTCCTCTATTCAGGAGTCAAATCAGAACGACTGCAACCAAAGACAAAAACCACACAAAGAAAAGCTGACAGAATCACATCTTTCCTCGTTTTATTATTCAAATTTTCTCCAAATAAGCAAACAATAACAAAACTTCAATATTCATATAAATATCGGCGGAGCTTCTCCCGCCTTCCTTAAATAGTCAATAGTCACCAGTACTTAGTCATTTCTTTTTATCTTTCCAACTCGAAAGCCTTAAGCCCTTTCACCATCGCTTCCGGTTTTGTACAGGTCGTCGCAAGCATAATATGTTTTCCTTTTTCAGAGGCTTCATGTAAAGACTGCATAACATCCAGAACATGAAAGGCAAGTTCTCCACTCGCTCTGTACTTTCTCCCGCTAATTAAGGCACATGCCATATCAGCGACACCCAGACCCCGCGAATTATCGGAATAACCGTAAGTAAGAGCAATATCTTCCCATCCGCTTTTGTTACTTCTTTTAACCTTAACAGGTCCGTTAAATGTATTCGGATCCGGAACAGCTATTGTTCCTTTTTCACAGTAAACTTCTATACAGGGTAACCCCGCTGCTTTCACATCAAAAGACATAATTATTGTTGCAACAGCGCCTGACTTAAAATCTAGAACACCCGATACGTGAGTAGGGACTTCCACCTTTATTTTTTTGCCTTTTCTCGGTTCGGATCCCTTTATTCTTTCTTTAAAGGATATTTGTGCGGAACTTGTAACCCTTTTAACCGGTCCGATTAAATTAACAAGTGCAGTTATATAATAAGGACCCATATCAAAGAGAGGGCCGCCGCCTTTTTGATAGAAAAACTCGGGATTAGGATGCCAGCCTTCAGGTCCGGAGCCCATCATAAATGCAGTTGCTGCTACGGGTCTTCCTATTTCCCCTGAATCAATTATCTTTCTGACCGTCTGAATCCCTGCACCCATAAAAGTATCCGGAGCACAGCCAACCAAAACACCTTTCTTCTTAGCTGCAGAGATAATTTTTTGCCCGTCTTCCCGGGTAATTGCCAGAGGTTTTTCATTGTAAACACTCTTCCCTGCTCGAATTGCCGCCATTGCAACATCCTTATGAGCTTTTGGAATTGTAAGGTTAACAATTATTCGTATGTCTTTATCCTTTAATAGCTTTTCCGGGGAAAGAAATTTTGAAATATTAAACTCCCCGGCTTTTGCCTCTGCTCTTTTCAAATCAATGTCCGATACCGCAACAAGATCCACAGATTTAAAGAGTTGCAGGTTCTTCAGGTATATTGAACTTATGTTACCACAACCGATGACACCAACCTTGATCTTCTCCATTCTCATTCCTCCTAAAATAATTTCTAATGATACTTGACTACAATACGTCTAAAAGTCCATAATGTCCATAAAGGTCCGTAACGTCTTTCACTAGTATGTTCTTATTGTATTTGGCAGAGTTTTTACTGCCTACTTTAAATCGTCAATTGTCAATCGTAAATTTCTTTTGTTTACCATTTCATTTTCAGTATCAACAGCCCTATTACAAGCATTATGGGTATTGCAGGCAGCATATACTTGTAGATACGGTTTATATCAGTTTTAAAATACTCGCAGGTCAAAAGATAACATAAATGGACAGGGGAAAGCAAGACCCCAAAATACCCTGACATAAAAGCAAAAGACAGCATTGGTAAAGAAACGGTTCCTCCGGTGGTTATAAGCGGAATAAGCAAAGGAAAGGTAATAGCTACAAAGGCTTGCACTACTCCGGTCAGCAAACCGACGGTAAAAGGCATCACAAAAAGTAAAATAGTCAGAGGAAGTTTTACAACTGTAAAAAATTCTACGATTCCTTCTATTGCTCCGCTAACCTGGAGCATATTTTTAAAGAACATTACCCCGATAATCATCATAACAATATTAATGCTAAAAGCTTCTTTAAGATACTTCATAAGATTCTTTCCGTTTATTTGATAAATAAAAAGCTGGGCAACGACCACAACAAAAAGAGAGAATAAGAGCGGCTGTTGAAAAAACAATACGGCTGCAATAATAAATATTACAGGAAAGATACCTTCAGAAAGAGACAAGATATGCTGACCGGAGTTTTTATCCGCATCAGCATATCTTAAAAGTTTTGGAACACCATGAAAAGCAATCAACCAGCCAAGCAGCAGCATAACAAAAAAATATACGGACTGATATTTGTTTAAATCTCCAAGAGTAACATGCGCGAGTGTTGCTGCAAATATTACTCCGGGATAAAGAGGAAAAACCGGCTCCCAAATATGTCTGAACCAGTAATTAATAAAACTTTTCTTCTCCGCAGATAGCTTAAGACCTTCCGCTGCCTTCTCTGTAAGAGGAGCCGAGAATCTGGCGCCCCCGGCTGAAGGAAGTGTTCCAAGAAATACAGGGAAAAACGCCGTGACCTTTCTCCTGTCTTTAATCAGAAAACCAATAGACCCGAGAAGCCTGTCAAAAGCTCCGCTTTTTCTCATAACTATCTCAAGAAGACTGATAAGGAAAAGTATTGCAATAAGCTCAAGAGTAACAAAAGAACCGCTTTTATCTTTTTCTATTATAGAATTTCCAAACGCAAAAACGATTTTATAGGGATTTACAAAAAAGAAGGTCCCAATCGCCAAAGAAGCAATAATCAGCGTAAGCCCGAGGTCTACCTTAAGGCGCAGCAACACCAGTATTATCGCAAATATTATCAAAAGATATATGAATACTTCCATTATCCCTATTCCTTTTTAAAAAGATTCTCCGCTTACAGAGAGACTTCACAGTAGATGGACAGATATATGAGCATAACTTAAATCACTAAGACTAAAATTCCAAGCACTAAACAAACTTAAAACCAAGTAAGAGCAAAATTATGAACCTCTCCGAGCTTACGCACGGAGTTTCGACGATAGGAGATTTTAAATTATTCATGCCAAATTCATCCCACGAGCTCACGCTCGGGGTTTTCTTTGGCATAACGTCATAAATTCTAAACAAAATCATCGAACCTATATTAAATATCTTCCTTTTTAGTGCTTAGTACTTTAATCTTAGTAATTACTCGTTTAAACTTTATGCTTTCAGTGTTCGTTACATATGCGAAGGAGCGCTAACTCCTAAAATACCAAGACCATGCCGTAATATATTCCTTGCTCCAAAACACAGAACAAGACGCGCGGTGGTCAGTTCTTTGTCGTCTGATACCACACGGCATTTTGCGTAAAACGAATGATACAAACCCGCAAGCTCTTCCAGATACTTTGGCACCAGATGCGGCGCATAATTTAAAGCAGAATGATTCAAAGTATCACCGAAGGAAGCTACCTTCCTGAGAAGCTCTGCCTCTTCCGGCGCGGTCAAAAGATTATAATTGACTGAAGCAAAATCCGGCTCAGGAAATCCGGAGGTCTTTGCATATTCTATAACATTACAAATTCTGGCATGTGCATACTGGACATAAAACACAGGATTCTCATCCGTCTGTTTCTTCGCAAGGTCAATATCAAAATCCAGGTGGGAATCCAAACTTCGCCTGAGAAAAAAGTATTTTGCCGCATCCGCCCCGACTTCCTCTACAAGTTCATCCATAGAGATAAAATTACCCTGTCTCTTGCTCATCTTAAACGGCTTTCCGTCTTTAATCAGGTTAACCTGCTGGGCAATAAGTACTCTGAAATTTTCAAGAGGGAGCCCTCCTACTTTTACTGCGGCAGAGATCCTACCAATATATCCGTGATGATCCGGACCCAGAATATCCACTATAAACTCAAAACCCCTGCTTATCTTACTAAAATGATACGCGATATCAGGAAGCAGGTAAGTAGGCACACCGTCACTTTTAATAAGCACTCTATCCTTGTCATCCAGAGGTTTCCCTTCTTTATCCAAAACAGTCGAAGAGGTGAACCACTTTGCGCCTTCCTCTTCCTTTATCATGCCCTTTTCTTTAAGTATATTGAACGCTTTATCGAGTTCTTTTTTTTCATGGAGCACGTTCTCAAAAAACCAGACATCAAACTCCACTCCGTAATCTTTCAAACTCTTCTTTTGCCATTCTATCATAAGCGATAATCCGATGGGTTTAAAAACGGCTATCCGTTCTTCCTCTGACTTTTCCAGGTATTTATCGCCTTCTTTATCTATAATAGCTTTCGCAACATCTTTAACATATTCCCCGCCGTAGCCATCCTCCGGAAACTCTATCTTTTTCCCGAGAGCTTCCTGATAACGCAGGCTGATAGATTTGCCAAAGGTGTTCGTTTGATTCCCGACATTATTAACATAAAACTCTTTAGTGGTTTTAAAGCCGGAGTTATTTAAAAGATTGGCAATAACATTCCCCACTGCCGCCGCCCGGGCATTTACGACATTCAAAGGCCCGACAGGGTTCGCGGAAACAAATTCAAGATTTACTTTTTTACTTTTTCCGGCATCGGAAGAGTAAAAATTCTCACCTTTTGCCGCTTTTTTAATGAGGTCACCCAAATAAGCATCGGAAAGGAAGAAATTAATAAAGCCCGGCCCTGCGAGTTCAGCCTTGCTTATCACAGATTTATCAAAATTCAATTTACCGAGTAATTCTTGCGCAGTTTCTCGGGGGTTCTTCTTTAGTTTCTTAGAGATACCAAGGGCAACATTAGTGGAAAGGTCACCAAATTTAATATGCTTCGGGGATTCAAACCCTATTTCGGGAATATCAGATTCATTAACTCCGCTATTTTTTAGAGCTTTTTTTAACTCTTCCCTTAGGTTTTGCTTTACTTGCTCCAGCATTTTTTTTCTTCCCTTTCACAGGTTTTGCTTTCTTTGCCACAGCCTTTTTTGTTTTGACAACTTTCATTTTCACAACTTCTGCAGGTTTTTCTGATTTTCCAAATTCTATAACTTTCGCATCGCCCCACAACCTTTCCAGTGAGTAAAACTTACGTGTTCCCTCTTCAAAGATATGCACAACTACATCCGAATAATCAAGCAGCATCCAGTTGCTATTTCTATCAGACTCGGTATGGTAAGGATATACCCCTCGCGCTCTCAAATCTTCCTCAATATTACCAGCTATCGCCCCCACCTGAACATAAGAATCCGCGCTCGCAATAACAAAAAAGTCCGCGCAATAATCCAGTTTTCGAAGGTCTAAAATCATAATATTCGAAGCCTTCTTCTCTGCCGCCAGCTCCGCTATCTCTTCCGCTAATTTCTGTCCTTCTAATGCCATATTTCCTCCATAAATTCAATTATATATCAGGTGTTAAGGTATTTTAGCATATTTTCGAAGATGATTCCACTGATTCGATTCACAGACAGCGATTCCGCAACAAGCAAATTAAGCCATAACTTTTGCACTGAAAAATCAAGGATTTTATTCTTTTGTGACCCG